>CACXGM010000070.1 GCA_902767075.1 uncultured Lachnospiraceae bacterium | reverse complement strand
ATCACTGATCTCGTATTTGACTTCATTTGCGTTCGGATTCTTAGCGGCAATAACGATCTCCGTAGCTTCTTCACCCAGTTTTTTAAGAATCTTGTCGATACCCTTATCAAAAAGATAATTTGTATAAGAGCCTTCCTTGGGATGAATCTTGCGGTCCTTAATAACATCCAGGACTTCTTCAAATACCATAAGGGGATTGTCAGGCTCCTGATAATCCTTTTTAGTAATCTCGTTAAAGAAGCAGCTTCTGGCACCGGTATGGCAGGCAACACCGATCTGTGAAACCTTCGCCAGAATAGTATCCATATCGCAATCGGCAGTCAGGCTCTTTACATATTGGTAATGTCCGCTGGTCTCGCCCTTTATCCAGAGCTCGTTTCTGCTGCGGCTGAAATAAGTCATCTTGCCTGTAAGAAGTGTGTTCTCAAAGGCTTCCTGGTTCATATAAGCGACCATCAGCACTTCATCGGTTCTGTAATCCTGAACAACAACTGGGATAAGGCCGTCAGGCCCGAGTTTAAACATATCCCAGGTGTAAGCGGATTTAAGAGATACGATGGGAATATTATTCTCAATGCAGAGGTTCTTTAACGTATTGATCTCAGAAGCATTGTCATTGATCGTATTTCCTGTCACACCACTAACCGATGGATATGCAAAGATCTCCAGTAGCTTATTGAGAGCGACTTGATTGATCTGTACGATAAAGGGCAGCCCGGTTACTGCTATGGTTTCTCTGATATTATGAGGATTCATCAGGATCAGTGAAGAAACATACTCATTGACCAGGTCGATATTCTCAGAGATCACTGAGGCTTCGGTGAATCTTGCGATTATCTTTTCTTTACCGAATTTCTGAGAAACTTCTTCTGTTATATCAATATTACTCTGAATGTCATAATCCAGAATAGCCTTTGCGCAGCCGGTATAAAGGATCTTCTTGATATCCTCCATGCGCTTAACATTACCGCCGCCGATCACATCAACTTCGGATTCTCTGACGATCTCTTTTATGATATCAAGCGCTTCTTCATGTCCCGCATCATCAGAAGACATATCAAAAACTATGATCTCGTCAGCGCCTTTTTCCATATAATCCCGGACCAGTCTTATGGGATCCGTCTCCACAACAGTGGTATCTTCTAAGCTTCTTACGGCATGTGTATTGTATAAATAAATGCAAGGTACAAATTTCTTTATAAACATAATTTTACAGGGCGCCCTTTGTGGACAATACTCCTTCTATTCTGGGTTCAGCGCTCGTAGCCATATCCAGCGCTTTGGCAAAGGCCTTAAACATAGCCTCGATAACATGATGTGCATTTCCGCCATCCAAAACCTTTATGTGAAGGTTCATTCCGGCGCTGTATGAAACTGCATAAAAGAATTCATGAACAAGCTCAGTGTCAAAATCCCCAACCATAGGAGCTTTGAATTCATAATCAAAATTCAGATACGGTCTGCCGCAAAGATCAACGGCGCAAAGGATCAATACCTCATCCATTGGAAGCACAAAATATCCGTAACGTTTGATCCCGGCTTTGTCTCCCACAGCTTCTTTTATGGCATTTCCAAGAACGATACCGCAGTCTTCAACACTGTGATGTCCGTCAACCCTGAGGTCGCCGTCGATCTTTACATCCAGGTCAAAGAATCCGTGCTTGGAGAATCCTTCCAGCATATGATCAAAGAATCCGATGCCGGTATCGATCTTATTCTTTCCTGTACCGTCAAGATTCAGATCGATGGTTATATCTGTTTCTTTGGTTTTGCGATTTATTTTAGATGTTCTCATTTGCATACCTCATCCAGTACATCGTTCGCAAAATAACTGGACTGTTGCGCAGTTATTTAAGATACGATGTACTAGTATTATACATTAAAACAGGTGCCTATTCAAACCTAACCTTTATACTGTTTTCGTGAGCGGTAAGACCTTCACTTCTTGCAAAAATTTCAATCTGCTTGTGAACCTTTTCGAGAGCTTCCTTTGAATATGAAATAATGCTTGTCTTTTTGATAAAATCATCCACGTTTACAGGTGAGAAGAACTTCGCGGTTCCGTTGGTCGGAAGAATGTGGTTGGGGCCTGCGAAATAGTCTCCGAGAGGCTCTGATGAGTACTCTCCAAGGAAAATCGCACCTGCGTTTCTGATCCTGGTCATTGTATCAAAGGGATTTGCGGTTAATATCTCCAAGTGTTCGGATGCAATCTCATTGACGGCATCAATACCGTCCTTAAGATCATCAGCCAGCAGGATATATCCGTAGTTATCAAGTGATTTTCTGATTATCTCAGCTCTTTCAAGTTTCTGAAGGTATCCGTCAATCTCATTATTTACATCATCGGCAAGTTTTTCAGAGGTGGTAACAAGAATAGCACTTGCAAGTTCATCGTGCTCAGCCTGGCTCAACAGATCCGCGGCAACATAGTGTGCATTTGCGGTCTCATCTGCAAGGACCATAACTTCACTGGGGCCCGCGATGGAATCAATGCTGACATGTCCGTAAACAGCCTTTTTTGCAAGGGCTACAAAAATGTTTCCGGGTCCTGTGATCTTATCAACCTTGGGAATGCTCTCTGTTCCGAATGCCATGGCCGCAATTGCCTGAGCTCCGCCTGCCTTGTATATTCTGTCCACGCCTGCTATATCTGCGGCAACGAGTGTTCCGGGATTGATCACTCCGGTCTTTCCGGGAGGAGTCGTCATGATGATGTCTCTTACCCCTGCAACCTTTGCAGGGATCACATTCATGAGAACACTGCTGGGATAAGCAGCTTTTCCGCCGGGTACATATACCCCCGCTCTGTCTATGGCGGTGATCTTCATACCCAGGATGGTTCCATCCTCTTTGGCGTCAAACCAGGAATTGCGAAGTTGTTTAACATGAAAATTCCTGATGTTTTCAGCAGCTTCCTTTAATACATCTATGAGTTCTTTATCCAGCTGTTTATATGCTTCGTCGATCTCTTCTCTTGTAACGAGAATATTCTCTTCGGTGAGTTTATATCCGTCAAATTTCTCGGTGTACTCAAAGAGGGCTTTATTCTTGTTGTTTCTGACATTGTTTATTATGTCATTTACAGTGGACTCATATTCGGTATACTGGCTGGGACTTCTCTTGAGTAAGCTTTCAAGTATCTGGTTTTTCGTTTCATTCGTTAATCTAATCTT
>CACXGM010000069.1 GCA_902767075.1 uncultured Lachnospiraceae bacterium | reverse complement strand
TGGAGGAAAAAATGGTACAGTCCAGAACCCATAATTGTAATGAATTAAGACTTTCCGACGCAGGAAAAAAGGTTGTCCTTGTCGGATGGTACGAGAACATCCGTCGTGTCAGCAAAAACTTAGGATTTGTTATCCTTCGTGACTTCTATGGTACAACTCAGATAGTTCCCGAGACAGAAGAAATGATGAATGCATTCCTTGAACTCAATACCGAGTCCACAGTATGTGTAGAAGGTGTTGTTAGAGAGCGTTCAAACAAGAACCCTAAGATCCCTACCGGCGACATCGAAGTCGTTCCTGATAAGATCACCGTTCTCGGAAAGTGCAGACACGCAGAGCTTCCTTTCGAGATCAATCACTCAAGAGAAGCAGATGAGAACGCAAGACTTAAATATCGTTACCTTGACCTTAGAAACCCTGAGGTTAAAAAGAATATCGTTCTCAGGAGTCAGGTTGTTTCCGAACTCAGAAGAGCAATGACTGACGAGGGATTTCTGGAGATCACCACTCCCATCCTGACCGCTTCCAGCCCCGAAGGCGCAAGAGACTTCCTGGTACCTGCCAGAAAGCATCCCGGAAAGTTCTATGCACTTCCCCAGGCACCCCAGCAGTTCAAACAGCTTCTAATGACTTCCGGATTTGACCGTTATTTCCAGATCGCTCCCTGTTTCAGAGACGAGGATGCAAGAGGAGATCGTACTCCCGGAGAGTTCTATCAGATGGATATGGAGATGGCTTTTGCCACTCAGGATGATGTACTCGGAGTACTTGAAAAGGTACTTGTTCCAGTGTTTGAGAAGTATGGAATTTATGATCGTATCACCCCCGCACCTTTCAAGAGGATCCCTTTCAGAGAGTCCATGGAAAAGTACGGAACTGATAAGCCAGACTTAAGGATCGACCTTGAACTTGTAAACGTAACCGATGTTCTTGGCGGAATTGATTTTGATCCCTTCAAGGGCGCTACTGTTGAGGCAGTTGTGGTAACCGGATTCAATGCCACCAGAAAGCAGATCGATCAGCTCATCGCTGATGTTGAGGTGCAGACCGCAAAGAAGACCTATTGGTTCAGAGTGGATGAAAACGGCGAGATTGTTGGCGGTATTTCAAAATTTGTTCAGCCCATCAAGGATGAGGTTATGGCAAAACTTGGACTTGAGAAGGGATGCTTTGTAGGAATCGCTGCAGGAACCAAGGGTGAAGCCTTAAAGACTGCCGGCGTCATGAGAACAAAGCTTGGCGTTCTTTGCCCCGAGCATATGGACAAAGAGCAGTATCAGTTCTGCTGGATCGTAGATTTCCCCATGTACGAGATCGGTGAAGAGTCCGGAGAGCTTGAGTTCTGCCACAATCCTTTCTCCATGCCTGTAGGAGGACTTGAAGTCCTTGAAAAGGCTGCAAAGGGAGAATTTGATCCCCTTGAGATCATGGCAAACCAGTATGACCTTGTTATCAACGGATATGAGTCAGCTTCGGGAGCTGTCAGAAACCACGATCCCGAGATCATGGTAAAGGCATTTGAACTGGTTCGTCTCGGTGAGGATGATGTTAAGGCTAAATTCCCCGCAATGTACAACGCATTTACTTACGGAGCACCCCCTCATGCAGGAGCAGCTCCCGGAGTAGACCGTATGATCATGCTCCTTACCGGAGAAGAGTCCATCCGTGAGGTTATCACCTTCCCTATGAACAAGAATGCGCAGGATGTAATGATGGATTCACCTTCCGCCGTTACTCAGAAGCAGCTTGATGATGTACATATCGCAATAGTTATGCCCGAAAAGAATGAGGAATAGTATTTAGCTTATGCTGATGATCTATCTTCTAAAAGTGGATATACCGGAGCTCCTTTCCCCAAGCGGAGAGGAGTTCTTGCGCGTTTTAAAAGCAATTGATCCTGAGCGTGTCCGGACTGCAAAAGGTATGGAAAAGAACCCTCGCGGCAGGGCTGCCTGCATCGGGGCGGGACTGTTGCTTCAATATGCTGTCAGAAACTATGGCAAAATAAAAAATTCATCCGTTGGGTATCCGAAAGGATGCATTACGGAAGTAACCATTGGTGACTTGCTTGGGCCGGGTGAGGCGTTGGATCTCAAATACCGTACCGGAGAACAGGGCAAGCCATATTTTACAGACGATTCCCTGCCTTTTTTCAATATTTCCCATGCCGGAGGTATGGTGGTGCTCGCAGTCTCCGATACGGAGGTGGGGATCGATATTCAGGATAAGAGAAAAAACCGGGAGACAGATATGGCGGAGAGATTCTTTTCCGAGAGGGAAAGCAGGGCCGTCAATGAGGATGAGTCGAGGGATATTTTTTACAGGCTCTGGTCCAGGAAGGAAGCCCTTGGAAAATGCACCGGAGAGGGAGTCAGACCCTATCTTGATACGGATGTTTATGATCTGAACGCACCGCACCTATCACAGTATGAGTGGACGGAGAAAGTATTACATGACGGTATGCATTTGTGCGTGTGCAGGTGCAAATGATCTCTTCAGATTTCAATTAATTAACTGAGAATCTTTTACGCTCTTTATGCTGACCGGATTTTGAGTAACAAGAAAAACAAGGAACATAACATGAAGTCTTTACTTAAATTTCTTCACAATTACAAAAAAGAATCGGTCCTTGCACCGCTTTTTAAATTGCTTGAAGCTTCCTTCGAGCTTTTTGTGCCATTGGTTATTTCAAAGATCATAGATGTTGCCATTCCTTCGGGAAATCACTCCATGATCATTAAAATGGGCCTGATCCTTATCGGTCTGGCTTTGGTAGGAATGGTTGCAGCAATCACTGCACAGTTTTTTGCGGCAAAAGCGGCCACCGGTTTTTCATCGGAGCTGAGAGAGGCTGTTTTTTCACATATCCAGACATTTGATTTCACTGTGATAGACAAGATAGGAACATCCACACTTATCACACGTATGACCAGTGATATCAATCAGCTCCAGAATGGCGTAAATATGGTGCTGAGATTGTTCCTTCGATCACCTATAGTAGTTTTCGGCGCCATGATCATGGCATTTACCATAGATGTAAAATCCGCGTTGGTTTTTGTTGTGGCAATACCGCTGCTTGCCGTGGTGGTCTTTGGCATCATGCTCATCACGATGCCTCTTTATAAAAGGGTTCAGGGAAATCTTGACAAAGTGCTGGGACACACAAGGGAAAATCTTACCGGCGTCCGCGTTATCAGAGCATTCAGGCTTGAAAAGAAAGAGTTTAAGGACTTTGAATTTGACAACCGGGTGCTGACCAAAGCACAGACTTCCGTTGCCAGGTTTTCCTCGTTGTCAAGTCCTCTTACTTATGTCATCGTAAACGCAGCGATCATAGCCCTGATCTATATCGGAGGAGTGAAGGTCAATATCGGCGATCTTACTCAGGGTCAGGTTGTTGCTATTGTTAACTATATGAGCCAGATCCTGGTGGAGCTGGTCAAGTTTGCCGACCTTATCGTGCTCATCACAAAGGCCGTTGCATGCGGTGACAGAGTTGAGGCTGTTCTGAAGACAGAAAATGCGGATGCAGCTCTCGCAGTCGGCGGGAAAAATGCCGGATCACAAAACCATGATGAAACAGCCGGAAAGGTTTCTGACAGTAACCTGCCGGATGATTATATAAGATTCGATCATGTGTCTTTGAAATATGCGGATGCCGGCGACGAGACACTTACGGACATGACATTCAGCGTAAAGAAGGGCGAGACTATCGGTATCATCGGAGGTACCGGATCCGGTAAGACTTCCCTCGTAAATATGATCCCGGGCTTCTACAAAGCGACAAAGGGACAGGTTTTTCTGGAAGGAAAGCCCCTTGATGAATATGATGATTCAGAGCTTGTGAGCAGGGTAGGAATGGTGCCCCAGAAAGCGGTTCTCTTTAAAGGAACCGTAAAGAGCAATCTTCTTTGGGGGAATGAAAACGCAACTGACGATCAGCTCTGGAAAGCTCTTGATATCGCCCAGGCTACGGAAGTGGTCAAAGGAAAAGAGGGTGAGCTTGATGCTGTGGTAGAGCAGAGCGGAAAGAATTTCTCCGGCGGCCAGAAGCAGAGACTCACTATTGCAAGAGCACTGGTAGGTGATCCCGAGATTTTGATCCTGGATGATTCCGCATCGGCTCTCGATTATGCCACCGATGCAGCCCTCAGAAAGGCCTTGGCCGGAATCAAGGACACAACAGTGTTCATAGTATCCCAGAGAGCATCATCCATCCGAAATGCGGACAAGATCATCGTTTTAGATGATGGCGCCATCGCAGGCATCGGCACAAACGAAGAACTCCTCGAAACCTGCGAAGTATACAGAGAAATATATTTTTCTCAATATGAAAATTGAGAAGGTGCGAAGCAGCTTCCAATTTTCAATGAGCAAAAATTCGAAGAATTTTCGCGAGTGGCTTGAGAAGGTGCGGAAGCACAGTGTAGATAACGGACGGCGGAGACATGAAAGAGAAAGACAAGAAAAAAGCTATCACTAAAAACACTATAGGAAAAATCCTGAAATATATCAGACATTACATCCCCCTTGTGATAATATCCCTTATCCTGGCGGCTATAATCGTGGTGATGACACTGTATATTCCCGTTCTCATAGGAAATGCGGTGGATCTGTTTATTGACGGGAAAGGTACGGTCGACTTTGATTCACTTTATAAGATCATGACCAGAATGGCTCTTGTCATACTGGTTACTGCCGTATCACAGTGGGTTATGAATACCATCAATAACCATATCACATATCACGTGGTTGAGGATATCAGAAACGATGCTATGAAGCATCTTCACACCCTGCCACTGTCTTATCTTGACAAGCAGCCCACAGGAGATATTGTCAGCAGGATAGTGGCAGATGCCGATACCTTTGCGGATGGTCTTCTCATGGGATTCACCAAGTTTTTTACCGGTGTGATGACGATACTGGGAACTCTCGTATTTATGCTGAGGACCAGCCCTATAGTTTCCATAGTAGTAATAGTGATCACGCCCTTGTCATTCTTTGTTGCAAAATTTATTGCTACCCATACCCATGACTACTTCCAGAGCCAGTCAAAGATCCGTGCAGAACAGACAGCTCTTATCGATGAAGTCATAGGAAACCAGAAGGTAGTAAAGATATTTGCCAGAGAAGAGGCGGTCAAGGAGCAGTTCAATGAGATAAACGGCCGTCTTCACGACAGCTCTCTTAAGGCAGTGTTTTATTCATCCCTTGTCAATCCCAGCACCAGATTCGTAAATTCTCTGGTGTATGCCGGAGTGGCAGTGGTAGGCGGTTTCTTTGTCATCAAGGGATTGGGAGACGGAAATGTTGCAGCCCTGACAGTAGGTCAGCTTTCGTGCTTTCTAACATATGCAAATCAGTACACCAAGCCCTTTAACGAGATATCGGGAGTGGTCACAGAACTGCAGAATGCCATTGTATGTGCATCCAGAATATTTGAACTTATAGAAGAAGAGCCTCAGATCCCCGATGCGGAGGATGCTGAAGTGATCATTGAGGCCAAGGGAAATGTTGAATTAAAGGATGTGGAATTCAGATATGTGGAGGATAAACCTCTTATAAAGAATTTCAGTCTGAATGTTAAGCCCGGCCAGAGGGTGGCAATAGTAGGCCCCACCGGATGCGGAAAGACTACGGTCATCAACCTTCTCATGAGATTTTATGATGTGAGAAGCGGATCCATAAAGGTTGATGGAAGTGATATCAGAAACATAACAAGAGACAGTCTTCGCGGCAGTTACGGAATGGTGCTTCAGGACACATGGCTTAAATCGGGTACTATAAAGGAGAACATCAGCATGGGTAAGCCCGATGCCACTGACGAAGAGATCATTGCCGCGGCCAAGGCAGCTCATTCACACAGTTTTATCAAGAGACTGCCCAATGGTTATGATACTGTCATCGGAGAGGACGGTGGCATGCTGAGCCAGGGACAGAAGCAGCTTTTGTGCATCACCAGAGTAATGCTGTGCTTACCGCCTATGCTGATACTTGATGAGGCTACCAGCTCCATCGATACCAGAACAGAGATCCGTATACAGAAGGCTTTTGCAAAGATGATGAACGGAAGGACCAGCTTTATAGTAGCTCACAGGCTTTCTACTATCAAGGAAGCCGATGTTATACTGGTCATGAGAGACGGAAATATCATCGAGCAGGGTAACCATGAATCCCTCCTTGCAAAGGGCGGATTCTATTCGCAGCTTTACAACAGTCAGTTTGCGGTATGATATTGTGTTTCAGAAGGCAATCGTGTAAAAACGGAGTCATGGGCTGAATTGCTCTATGACTCCGTTTGCTTATATGCTTTTATTTTTCTATGACCCATTGATGTCACTGAGGGTCATTATGACCCATTGACTCCGTCCCCGGGGGTCATTCTTTGAGTTCGAAGTGGTTGATCATGTCCTTAAGGGAATCGGCGTGTTCGTTCATCTCGTAGCTGAGGGCAAGGGATTCTTCGCTGGTGGCTGCATTGTTGTGGCCTTCCTCGGCAATCTTATCGATGTTTACGGACAGATCTCTAACAGAATTAGCCTGTTTGGTGGATGCATCTGCGATCAGCTTAACCTGGTCACGGATTCCTTCAACCTGCTTGACCATGTTGTCAAGTTCCTTTGCGGTAGCATTAGCGATCGTGATACCTTCTTCCACAGCATGAATGGATTCGCCTA
Organism: uncultured Lachnospiraceae bacterium; assembly: GCA_902767075.1. Taxonomy (GTDB): domain Bacteria; phylum Bacillota; class Clostridia; order Lachnospirales; family Lachnospiraceae; genus AC2028. Next base: position 7,468 of record CACXGM010000069.1, on the reverse strand, counting down.
TAAGATCTGCGGTGCTGGAAGAAGCTTCAACTGTCTGATTTGCAAGTTGAGATACTTCACTGGCAACAACTGCAAAGCCTCTTCCTGCTTCACCGGCTCTTGCTGCCTCGATGGAAGCGTTAAGAGACAGGAGATTGGTCTGGTCGGCAATATTGTTTATGGTATCTATGATATTGCTGATCTGTTCGGAGGAAGCTGAGATCGCATTCATTGCCTTTACAACTTCTTCCATCTTTTTATTTCCGAGAATGATGCTGTCAACGACCCTGTTCACATCATGTGAAATTCTCTCTGCCTCTGTGGAATTACCGGAGATCTCTTCACTGATGGAGCCGACCTGCTTTGACAGATCCGTTACGATATTTGCCTGTGTGGTAGTAGAATCTGCCAGGTTTCGACCGGCTTCCGCAAGCTGACCGGCACCTGCGGATACCATTCCGGATACCTCCACTATTTCGTGCATGGATTCGGAAATCTTCTGAGAAAAACTTAAGGTTGCATCCTGTATGGATTTAAAATCACCTTCAAAATCGGTTTCAAAGCGTATGTTGAAGTTGCCCTCTGCCATGGTAGACATTACTTCGCTTATCTTGTCTATATAGGTCGAAAGGGAAGCGACTGCATGGCGGAGTGAATTGGCCACTTCTCCGATCTCATTTTCTTTTTCGTAGTTGATATTTACATGTACATTTCCCTTTTCAATCTCTGAAGCTGCATCCTCCAAAACCTGCAGATCTCCCTCTATACCTACTATGAGACGGCGATTTCTGATCAGGCTTACAACAATGATCACAACACATGCGATGATCAGTACCGCGATAGCAGTGATGGATATGCCCAGGATGGTCTGATATTTGGATAGTGCTGCTTTATCTGCGCGGTCACCTGTTTCATCCAGAAGATCTGCCAGGACCTCAGATACTGCATTTAAGTTGTTATTATAATAGTCAAGAGCAGCCGAACTGTCCCCTGTATTTACAAGTTCGAGCATTTCAAATGAAGCATTTTTTACATCATCCCAGGCCTTGCTCAGCTTTGAGCCAAGGGCCTCATCTCCAAGGTTTTTGGAAATGGTACTGAAGTAGGAAGTTATCTTTGTAAAGCGCTTTTCAAGATCTTCTGACTGCTCCGCTGTGATGGCCGGATCATTTGATGCCTGAGCAAAAAGAAGTCTTTTGTTAATGGTCTGAACATCCTTGCGGATCTCCATCTGGTATTTTTCGGTTACATATTGAACGTTGTAGAAGTTAAGGAAATTGACTCCGATTATTACCAGAAAAACAAACATCAAAACGGAAAGGCCGATGATCATGCGGCTGGTGAAGGCCGACATCCGGTTCAGTGACTTAGCGATCGTTTCATTACCCTTTTTTGTCATGTTATATCCTCCGAGTAAGTGGTGCGAAACAATAGAAACAATATACAGATACAAGTATTGTAATATATTATGCGGATAAACGCAAATATACGTTAGGAAAAGAAAAATATTTTTTTTTATGTTATAATGATCATATTAATAATTTACAAGGTCAGAGTGCAGATATGTTGATAAAACAAAAATACGCCGCTATGGATTTTCTTAGAATTCTGGCGTTCTTTTTCATCATCCTGTATCATTTTATGTTCGAGTTGGAACAGAAGGGGATCTTTAACTTCAAAAAATATGCGGGTGGATATATTTACTATGAGAATTCAAACTTTAACATCGCAATGATCGGTGTTAGTTTGTTTTTTATGATCTCCGGAGCAGGTCTCATGCTGTCGGCAGAGAAAAGCTTTAATATAAAGGAATTTTATATAAAGCGTTTTTCTAGGCTTTTGGTTCCCTTTTATATTGCCGAGGTTTTTGTTCTGATAGCCTCGTTTGCTATTAAGCCGGAATGGGTGATCTATTTCCCGCAGGTTCCAAAGTATCGCACTGTATTTAATCTTTTTGCGATGGATGGGTATTTTGAAAGGTATTTTCAGACCTTTTGCCTTCATGTGGGAGAGTGGTTTTTGGGAGCGCTTATCATGCTTTATGTGATATTCCCGCTCCTTAGATTCTTCATGAAAAAGAACAGATATGTAACCATCGGTGTTGCTACGGCTTATTATCTGTGTATGGTCTTTCTGGATGTTATACATGTAACTCCCTGGACCAATGTCTTTATAAAGTTTTATGATTTTGTTCTTGGCATGTTTCTTATCACGGAAATACCGGGATTAATGGAAAAGAAAGTAATAAGAAGGGTGCTCAGGTATGCTACCCTGGCCCTGATCATTTTTGGTGTATTCTTTAAGCCGGCGCTGCCCACACCCATTACATTTAATAATCTTTTATATGCGATCATCCTGTATATACATTTCTTTTCATACGAGAAAATGGGGGATGGCGAGAAGGAAATCGGTGCTAAGGCTAAGGGCTACAAGATTGTTGAAAGCATTTGCAGGATAAGCTATGAGATTTTCCTGGTGCATCATGTTATAATCTATTATGTAGGTGATAATCTGGCAGGTGCTCCCATCGGTGGATATCAGGTTGTGGCACTGTTTATCACGGAAATGATCGTGATGGTCGGCATGGCTCTTTTTATCAGACTTTTGGAAAAGCAGATTTATAAGATACCTTTTATAAATGAAAATAATATTTGTAAACGGAAGTAAACAGCATAAATGCCTTCTGGAATCGGATTACGTGGATGATCTGTTTGATACTATGATCGGATTCTTTGAGGAGCACGGAAAATATCCCCATTTTCTTAAAGCACAGACGGCCGGAGAAGACTTAAAAGTTACGTTTGAGAGCCAGAGCGAGTATTTTCTTTTGAGCGGAGCATCCGGGGAGGAAAGGGAGGAGTTTTCAGAACTTTTGGAGAGCGAAATGTAAGTTTGTGCGGGAGGGGATCATGAAGGAGATCAGGAATTACAATATTCGGTCCGTTATAATCGCTTCGGTCGGGGCGCTTATGATATTATGGGTGATGATAGAACAGTATATTGATATTCCGGATATTGATGATGATATTTTTGTGCCGCTTGGGATCAGTTTGATCCTGTTTGGAGTGGCACGGATTTTTTTCAGAACCCTGATGCAATCCGTGGGCCGCAGGATATTTGGTGTCTGGCTTATCGTGGCCGGTGCTTATTGCTTTATCAGAGGCATCACCTTTATGCCCGGCATTTTCGGCTTTGTCGGCGCCTTTATCCTCGTCATAGTCGGCGCCGCCCTGTGGATCGTCGACTTTTGACCCATGGGGACGGAGACAGTGGGTCACATGACCCATGGGGACGGAGTCAAGGGGTCATAATTACGGACCACCGGGGATGTAAGCCGCGGGTGTCAAAAGGAGAAATATGTTACCAAAAGAACCTAATATGCTGCTTAGCATGATCAATATGAAACTTCGCGACAGGTATAAATCCCTTGATGATCTGTGCGATGATATGGATGAAAGCAAAGATGAGATCGTTGATATGCTGGATAAAGCCGGTTATAAATATGACGAAGCCACAAATCAGTTTAAGGGAAAGTGACCTAAGGGGACGGAGTCAGTGGGTCATTGTCAGAATATTCTGGAAATGACCCACTGACTCCGTCCCCATGGGTCACAAGGGGCACCGAATGGCGCCGGAATCGAAATGAAAAGGGAAATATGTATGCCGGGTGAGCAGTTTAGAGAATTAAGAGAAAAATATAAAACATTTGCATATGAAAGATATGAGAAGAGCATTGAAGAGGATCAGCTTGTCGTTAAGTTTTATTTTGAGATAAAGGGGCTTGAGAAATTTGTTTCAAAGTGGAAATTCCCGCTTAAACTGACTCTGCATGACGGTGCGGAGGATGTTAAGATCCTGAAAAGAAAAAGCCGCGAGGAGCTGCTGGATGACGAAATCCTTGACCGTATGATCTTTTCTCTGGGAATGGTAGAGACCATCAGCTATTACAAGATAACCTGTCCAAAGACCGTTGAAATAGAATGCGGAAAGCTGTCAAAATGGCAACAGGAATGGTGGCGTAAGCTGTACAGAAACGGTCTCGGGGAATTCCTGTATATAAATGGGATCGAGTATATAGAGCCTGAAGAACTTGTTAACTTTTCAATCACGGACAAAAAAAGCGGAGCATCATATCAAAACATGTCTGACGCTGATCCTGAAAAACAAAGTGACAGGAATTCACCCCTCCATGACTCTTCAACCTATGAAGGAGCCCTCGTTCCAGTAGGCGGTGGAAAGGATTCTGTTGTCAGCCTCGAAATACTGAAGGGAGAACCTATCATCACATATACCATAAACGGCAATGAAACCACAAGAAATGTCATTGACGTTTGTGATCATAAAGCCGGGGATTATGTCGCAAAGAGAATCCTGGACAAAAAGATAATTGAAATGAACGAGAAAGGGTTTATGAACGGACACATTCCTTTCTCCGCGGTTGTTGCTTTTTCCACGGTTATCACAGCTTATTTAACAGGCAGGAAAAACATCACCCTCTCCAATGAAAACAGTGCAAATGAATCCACGGTAAAAGATTCCTTTGTCAATCACCAGTATTCGAAATCCTATGAGTTTGAAGAAGATTTCCAGAATTACTTCAATACCCTGACCGATTCGGATATACACTATTTCAGCCTTTTAAGACCGCTTACGGAACTCCAAATCGCAGCTTTGTTTTCAAAGGCCGAGAAATATCACAGCGTTTTTAGAAGCTGCAACAGAGGAAGCAAGCAGGGAATATGGTGCTGCAATTGCCCGAAATGTCTTTTCGTCTATATTATTCTATCTCCCTTTATACAGGAGGATGAGCTGATAAAAATCTTCGGCGAAAAGCTTCTGGATAAAGAAAGCCTTGATCTTGATTTCAGGGAACTGTGCGGAATAGAAGAGAACAAACCCTTTGAGTGTGTGGGAACAAGACGCGAAGTTCTGGCATGCCTTAAGTACTATGTGGATAATGGCGGCAGGAGCATGCTGACCGACAGATACGCAGAGCAGCTTTCAAAGGTCTTCTATGATGTGAGAACCATGCTTGATGAATGGAATGATGAGACCTCTGTTCCAAAGGACTATCTGGAACTTGTCAGGAATCAGATAGAATATTTAACAAATAAACAATGAATGTCAGGTAATTAAAATGAGCATTACAATCCGTGAAACGGTAAAAGATAAAAGAATTCTTATCTGGGGATACGGCCGCGAAGGGAAGTCCTCGGAGAAGTATATAAAGGAATACTGTGAGCCCAGATCCGTTGAGGTACTGGAGGGCTCCATCGAGGACATAATCGAGAGGGATTATGATCTCATCATCAAAAGCCCCGGTATCAAGATGATGGATTATGAGCCGATCAACAAAAAGAAATACACATCCCAGACTGAGCTTTTCCTGAATCAATACAGGGATCAGGTCATCGGCATCACCGGCACCAAGGGAAAGAGCACCACATCCTCCATGATGGCCCATGTGCTTTCCGAATGCTCCGGGAAAAAGACTCTCCTTATGGGAAATATCGGGCTTCCCTGCTTTGATTACTGCGACCAGATCGATGAGGAAACTCTCATTGTGTTTGAACTATCATGCCATCAGATGATGCACACAAAGGTGTCACCCCATGTTGCGGTATTTCTGAACCTGTATGAGGACCATTTGGATTATTATCATTCAATGGATGCATATTTTGCCGCCAAGAGCCATATCACCACCTATCAGCAGGAAGGCGACTTCTTCTTTAAAGGAGAAAATGTACCCGAGATAAATACAAAGGCAAGTACATCTATAGTAACCAATGGTGAGGTTAAAAATGTACCGCTTAAAGTCTTCGGTGAGCATAATCAGCTGAATGCAACCTTTGTCAGAAGAGTGGCAAGAGATGTGTACGGATGCAATGATGATGCGATAACAGAAGCACTCGCAACCTTTACAGGTCTCCCTCACAGATTACAGCATATAGGGAATTACGCCGGGATCGACTGGTATGACGATTCCATCTCCACCATACCGGAGGCTGCTGTGGGAGCGCTGAAAAGCATCCCCGGGGTAAGGACCATCCTCATAGGAGGAATGGACAGAGGGATCGATTACGATTTTTTGGAAGATTATATGGCAGAGCATGATGAGTTTAATTACATCTGCATGTATGAATCGGGGAAAAGAGTCCATGATGAGTTTATGTATAAGTTCCCGGGGATCAGAAATGCGGGAGCGGGAAGAAATATCATCTATGTGAACAATTTGGATCTGGCTGTACAAAAAGCTGCAGAGATCACAGAAAAAGGCAGTGGATGTGTTCTGTCGCCAGCGGCGGCTTCTTACGGATACTTCAAGAATTTTGAAGACAGGGGAGACAGATTTGCGGATATGGTGAGGGCACTGTAAACTATGGCCCCGAATACGTAATAGAAAACCGTAATAAATAATAGCTTTATGAAAAATGAATTAACGGAAATAGAAGGAAGAAAAGTAAGCTTTTTTATAAGCAATGATATACCGGAACTGATACTTATCGAGCCAACCGATATGAGAAGTATCGATCATATGGACAGGCAGGTCAATGAACTTGAAGGAATGGTCTATAAGCCGTTTCTTTTCGTGGCATTTTCGGTAGATGACTGGAACTTGCAGCTTTCACCATGGGAAGCACCTGCGGTATTTGGAGACGAGGGCTTCGGCGGGAAAGGAAGGGAAACACTAGCCTTTGTAAGCGAGAGTCTGATCCCGGAGATCAGACAGAGATTTTGTCTGAACGCTGACAAACCAATGGTTATCGGAGGCTATTCTCTGGCGGGGCTTTTTTCTCTGTGGGCTACATATGAGACTGATTCTTTTAAAGGCTGTGCGGCAGCATCTCCCTCAGTATGGTTTCCGAAATGGATGGAGTATGTAAAGGGGCGGAAAACCTGTGCCTCAAACATATATTTAAGTCTTGGGGACAGAGAAGAAAAAACTAAGAATTCTGTTATGAAAACGGTGGGGGATAATATCAGGGCTTTGTCTGAAATCTATTCAGACAGCGGAATAAAAAACTATCTTGAATGGAATGAGGGCAATCACTTTAAAGATGCTGATATAAGGACTGCAAAGGCTTTTGCCTGGTGTATAAACAGTATAATGCCTGAATGAACGGATTATACCGTAAGGGAGGGCAGAACGAGGCTTAGCCATACAGTTCATAAATGTGAGGAAAATACATGAGTGATGTGAATCTTGATATATCCGGAGTGGTGGAAAAGGATGGAAAGAAAATAGCTCATATCCGCTTCACCAGAGGTGAAGATGTGGCGGAGGGGTATATTCCCGACTGTGTTTTCACAAAGGTCAAGGGATTTACGGATGAGGAAACAGAGCAGCTTACGGATTACCTGCGGGCTAATCTTACAGATCTTAAAAAGAGAGCTGCCGCCATAAATCCATTGAATGCATTTATGGGAAAGACCTGATACACCGGATCCGGAATACACAGGATCCGCTTAAAAAAAGTGATCTGAGATC
>CACXGM010000068.1 GCA_902767075.1 uncultured Lachnospiraceae bacterium | reverse complement strand
TTTCTTTGCTTTTCTTTCTCATTTATACTCTCTATCAGGTCATAAATCTCGCTTGGAGAACTAACAGAATATTCTTCTCCCTCAAGATTTCCAAATCCGTAAGATGCATAAATAAACCTTGCGTCGTTAAACTCTGCGGCCTCTTTATCTCCGGCGGTATCGCCGATATAGACGCTCTCATCACCGTAGATCATCCATCTGTTTATGAGGGCTCTCATAGTTTCGCCCTTGGGCCGTCCGGTATCTCCAAAGCACAGAAAATCATTGAAGCAATAACGTATACCGAGCTTATCAAGCATAAGCTCTATATAGCCCTTCTGACAATTGCTGACAACAAACAGCTGATAACCACCTTTATCAAAAAGTTTATCTATCTCATCAACGATTCCTTCATATGAAAGATCTTTTTTACAGTTAACAAGCTCTTCGTGTTCATATTTACAGCACAGTTCCAGAAGCTCGGCCTTTTTCTCTTCATCATCCAGATCGCAAAAAACATGATCAGCAATGATGTTCATAGGAAGTCCGAACTCTTTTTTGAGCAAATCCCCTGTGATCTTTACCTTGGAATACCCGGTTTCATCCACTGCTCTCTGCCATCCTTTTGCGACTACTTCCGTAGTATCCCATATGGTACCGTCAATATCAAAAAAGACGTTATGAATATAACTCATAATAAATGCATTCCATTCTTTTCGCAGATATCTATCATCTCCTGGGGCCATACAGACGCCTGAACCTCGCAGATATGTGCCTTTTCAAGAAGGAACATGCAAAGTCTGGACTGTCCGATACCACCGCCAATGGTCAGAGGAAGTGTATCGTTTGCTATCATCTGATGATATTTATACTGCATGCGATCCTCGGCATTTGCAGCCTTTAACTGGCTTGCCAGAGATGCAGCGTCAACTCTGATACCCATGGATGAGATCTCGAATGCATCATCGATCACCTCATTCCAGAAGAGGATATCTCCGTTAAGCTCCCAGTCATCATAGTCGGGAGCGCGTCCGTCGTGGGGCTCTCCGCTCTTAAGCATCTTTCCGATCTGCATCAGGAATACGGTCTTGTGCTCCTTTGTGATAAGACGCTCACGCTCCTTTGCAGTCTTACCGGGATACATATCTTCAAGTTCCTGCGTTGTAATGAAGAATACATCTTCCTTTACGGGAGTGTTCAGTTCGGGATATCTCAAGGTAACCTGTCTCTTGGTAAAGCAGATGGCTTTAACGATGGACTTAACCGTCTCCTTGAGGAAATCAATATTTCTCTGATCTCTTGTGATGACCTTTTCCCAATCCCACTGGTCTACGAAAATGGAGTGAACATTGTCCATCTTGTCATCGCGTCTGATGGCGTTCATATCGGTATAGATGCCTTCTCCGGCACTGTATCCGTAGCGGTAAAGAGCCATTCTCTTCCATTTTGCAAGGGACTGGACAACTTCAGCCTCGCCGTTATCAGCCAGCATATCAAAATTTACTTTTCTCTCAACGCCGTTTAAGTCATCATTGATACCGCTTCCGGAGCGCACGATAAGGGGCGCTGTTACACGGTCAAGGGTAACCGCAAACGAAAGGGTCTGCTGGAAAGTATCCTTGATAAACTTAATGGCATGCTGTGTTTCGCGTAAAGAAAGAGCTGATTTATATCCCTCAGGGATATATATGTTTTCGGACATCTTCTTATCCTCCCGATATTAAAAGTCGCGGCATTGCAATCAGCAATACCGCGCCTTTGCGTTATTATCCTTGAAAATAATATAACATCATATAATTAATGTCAAACCTTTTTTATCTGATATTGCCGACAGTTCTGGGGAAGAGAATTACGTCTCTGATATTCTGAACGCCGGTAACATACATAACGAGTCTCTCAAATCCAAGACCGAATCCACCGTGAGGAACGGAGCCGAATCTGCGAAGATCAAGATAATCATTATAGAGATCAAGGTTCATATGTCTCTCGTTCATAGCGGCTACCAGTTTATCATAGTCTGCCTCTCTCTCACTTCCGCCGATGATCTCGCCGACACCGGGCACCAAAAGGTCAACCGCTGCAACAGTCTTTCCGTCGGGATTCTGCTTCATATAGAAGGACTTGATCTCCTTTGGATAATCGGTGACAAATACGGCACGCTTGAATACCTTTTCGGAGATGTATCTCTCATGCTCAGTCTGAAGATCAACACCCCACTCAACGGGATATACGAAATTCTCTCCGGACTCCTTTAAGAGCTTGATTGCCTCGGTGTAGGTAACGGTAGCAAAGTCATGTGAGATAAGATCCTTTAATCTCTCGATAAGTCCCTCCTCGAAATGCTGATCAAAGAATTCCATCTCCTTTGGACATTTCTCCAGGACATTACCGATAACATATTTAAGCATTTCCTCTGCGATCTCGATAACATCGGGAAGCTCTGCAAATGCAATTTCAGGCTCCACATGCCAGAACTCCGCAAGGTGCTTGGGAGTGTTTGAATTCTCCGCACGGAAGGAAGGACCGAAGGTGTAGATCTTTCCCATTGCCATAGCAGCCATCTCACCTTCCAGCTGGCCGGATACGGAGAGGCCTGCTCTCTTTCCGAAGAAATCGTCTGCATAGTACTCCTCTTCGTTCTTGTACTTATCGGAATAACCAATGGTTGTTACCTGGAACATTTCTCCCGCACCTTCGCAGTCGCTTCCGGTGATAAGAGGTGTGTTCACATATACATAGTTGTTCTTCTGGAAGAACTCGTGAAGAGATGCTGCCAGCACGCTGCGGACTCTCAGAACCGCATTAAAGGTATTTGTTCTGCCGCGAAGGTGAGGCATGGTACGTAAGAACTCAAGAGTGTGACGCTTCTTCTGAAGAGGATACTCGGGGGGACATGTTCCGAGAATAACGATCTCCTCGGCATTGATCTCAGGAGTATTATTTCTTCCTTCCACAACTTTGCCGGTAACCTTTAAAGAGGTACCGAGCTTAAGTGCATCCTCGGGGAACTGCTTTCCGCTTTCCTTGTCGATAACGATCTGAAGGTGCTTTAAAGAAGTACCGTCATTCATTTCTGCGAATGCCACATTCTTTGAATCTCGGGAGGTTCTTACCCAGCCGCAAACTGTGACAGACTCACCGTAAGCGGGTGAATCAAATACTGCTTTAATGTCTGTGTGTTTCATTTTTTCATATATCTCCTGTTTTAAAGATTACTAAATCAGTCCACGCTCTTAAGTCTTTCCGCATCGGCATTCAGGCTGTCAACAAGTCCTGTGATCTCGTCGATGACTTTCTGATTATCTTCGCTGGCGGAATAGGTCTCATTTGAATGAGCGCTCACCTCTTCGGTGATAGCGGAAATAGTCTGGATGGAATCAACTATTTCCTTATTTGAATCAGCCAGGAGTCTGACGATCTTGTTAAGCTCATCTGACTGATGACGGATCCTGTCAATATTCTGTGCGATATCTTCAAAGCTTCCGGCAGTCTTCTCAGCGGACTCTGTCTGCTGCTTATTGCCTTCAAGCAGTCCGTCGATACTTGCGATCATGCCGTCAAGCTGGCTGTTTATCTTGTCGATAAGTCCGGTGATATCTCCGGTAGCCTTTGTGGTCTGTGCCGCAAGAGAGGAAATCTCATCCGCTACTACCGCAAATCCTCTGCCTGCCTCTCCCGCTCTGGCTGCCTCTATGGAAGCATTAAGTGCGAGAAGACTGGTCTGGGAAGCTACGCTCTTGATGAGGTCTGTGATGGAGTTCATCTGGCCCGCGATCTCGCTGAAGGATGCAAGGGACTCAGCAACCTGTGCGCCTGCCTTGTCAGATTCCGCAGTGAGTTTGGTCAGATGTGCAACCTGTGAATCGCCCTCTTCGATGGCATTCATGGTGCTCTCCATGCTGTCTCCGATAACAACGGTGGCATTCTGAACCGAAGTGATATACTCCTGGATCTCTTCCGTCTTAACAAGCTGTCTCTGGATAGCCTCGGCGGATTCATTGGTACCGCTGGTCACCTCGGACATGGAATCAAGAGTCTGTGTCATGGATTC
>CACXGM010000067.1 GCA_902767075.1 uncultured Lachnospiraceae bacterium | reverse complement strand
TAAGATAACATATCCGCCGATGGCTGAGAATATGCATATATAAAAGATCTTCATCGTGTTGAAGAATTTGCGAAGAAGAGGGAATAATGCCATCATCGCAAGTATCTGGCACGCACCCGCAAAGGTGTTAAATGTGGTGTAATCACCCTGCCAGTTTGATCCTCCCAGATCATATTTAAAGAAATAGATGAGGAGGTTTGATGTAATATATGTAGCGGTATTAACAAGTACGATGGTGATGACCATTGCCATGGCCTGATCGTTCTGCAGAAGTGCCTTGAACATATCGCTGACCTTGGCGGTCTTCACATCAACCGTTGACTTCTCCTTTATGAAGAGACAGGTGATAAGTATAAATACAAAGAAGAGAACTGCGATGATAAGTGAGAACCACTTAAAGCCCACACGCTCAACTTCCTTTTTGGATGAAAGATCGATACTTGCGGGAGTATTTTCCGATACCTGTGAATACTGCTCCTCGTTGACATATAAAGCGACCACCGCTTCACCGTCCGCATCATCCATCACCACATCAAATTCGTTAACGGTATATGCATCCTTTGTCTCACTTGAAAAAACAACATCACCAATGGTTATATCATACTTTGCATTGCTGGTGGTAAAGGATATCGCTTCCTCAAACTCCGCTTTGTCTGCGGTGATCTGAAGTGTGCTCTCTCCGGAGAGGGTCTTAACGTTTCCGGTTGCTGCCCCGGCTTCATCCATCTCCACAACATAAGCGGTCACATCAGTGACATTTATGGTCTCATTGTTTGCGCTCTTGGAGGTTGCCAAATTACCCAGAGCGGATACAGCCATAACAGTGACAACGGTTACTATGGCAGATCCCACGCCTGCGCAGGTTCTTCCCAGAGCGGACATGTTCTCACGCTCTTTTCCGCCGTCTGTAAAAGCAGGTACCATTGACCAGTAGGGGATATCCATCATGGTATAAGTAACACCCCAGAGGATGTAAAAAGCAGCTGCATATGCCACAAGACCGCTTCCCGAAAGTGAGGGAGGTGCCGCAAACATCAAAAAGAGAATGACTGCGTTGGTGAGAGTACCGATAAAGAGCCAAGGTCTGAATTTACCCCATTTTGTCTTGGTCTTTGCCACCAGCACTCCCATGAGAGGATCGTTAAATGCATCGAATACACGGGCAATGAGAAGAATGATACCCATTATCCACGCTGCCACTCCCATGATATCCTGATAGTAATAGAGAATGTAGCTGGCGGAGAGCATGTATACCATGTCCTTTCCCACAGCACCGATACCGTATGCAAATTTTTCTTTACCCGATAGTTTTTTCTTTGTCTGTTCCATACCTTTTCTCCTGCTCGCGTTTGACGCGTATGATTTTTGCCCCTGTCGGCATATTATTTATTCTTAAGTCCCATTGCCAGCTCCACCACCTTGTATGCTCCGTCGTAGAGCCCGATGGATTTATTTACCTCAATGGCTTCACACATATCCTTCAGAAGTGATGGGGAAGTCATGAATTCTTCCACCATCTGGAGGGTGTGGGGAATGTCCCTGCACTCCAATGTGCCGTCACCCACTTCAGCCGAATGGATCGCACCCCACATCTCATGTTTTCCGACCCTCTTGATAAACAGCTTCGGCACCGGATAGAATGCCAGCTCACTGGGCTTGGTCACCAGAACATCGGCGCTTCTCATGAGAAGGTTCGTGCAATAAACCGCTTCGAAGATATTCTTATGCCAGAATCCGTGGATGCCCATCACTGACGTTTCCTCCGAAAGAGCTGCCTGTGCAAAGCCTTCCGTATCCTTCCAGTCATCCATATGCTCCGTGGAAAGTTCCTTCATTCCGGGGATCTCTCCAAGGAGCGCATCCCATACATTCCTGTAGTCTCCCACATTCACATAAAGAGCTGCTTTCTTTTCCTTTATGAAAGGAATGAGGTACTTGATGATGGCCGCGAAGATCTCCTTCTGAGCGCCTGCTCCTCCGATGGTGAGGAGGAATCTCATAGGAGCGCCCTCGGTCTGTCTCTTTAATCTGGCAGCACAATCGGCTTCGATATTTGAGACCAGTTCATGGTCGATATAATGTCCCGTATATACCAGGCTTCCCTCCGGCATGGGCTTGCAGACCTTCTTTTTCATCATGCCGTTACAGATCTTGTATCCCTGATAAGCATTGCGGCACTGGATGGTATGAACCGCACCCTCCGCAAAGTGAAGAGCCATTGGCCAGTTGTCGGGAATAGCATTCACAACATTCTTCATTCCTGCGTGAATAGCCGCCTGTGCCGGCCATACATGGGTTCCCACCACAGGGATATCCTTGGGAACATTCTTGTATACAGGAGCCATGAGCTCAGCATTTTTCTGATCTGCCGCATTGTAGGAAAGAGCCCTGAAGCCTTCATAGTTCATAGGCTCCCACACCAGCTTGTTAAACAGGCCGATCTTTGAAAGTCTGGACCCTAAAGAATACAGATCGTTCTGCGCTCCGATGACCTTCGTGCAGGTGGTTTCTTTGTAGGAATTCAGATCCATCCAGTAGGGCGTGTATCCAAGATACTTCGCTGCGGAAGCTATCGCCATGGAAATGCGGTAATGACCGAATCCCATTCTGATATTTCCCACGATTATACCTTTTTCCGTATCCCATTCAAGAGCAGGAAGATTATCCGCCGCATCATAGTGTGCGTTCTGTTCAAGATCGCCCACCAGGACATTGTTGACTCCCAAACTGTCTCCGATATATTTATTCTTTTCAATCTTTACGGGGTAATCCGCATTCGTATCATCTCCGTATTTTCTTGCGTACTTTTTCTTAGAACGCACCGCCTTGTTATATACACTTGAAGTCATTTCGTTTCCGAAAATTGTTTTTGATCTGTCCAATGCATACTCCTTTCCGATACCGTAATATAACCAACGGTTATCTTATTTCTTTGCTATTCCATCCACTATTATCTCTACCACATTCTTAAGAGCATCGCTGTAGCTGAGTCCGTTCTTGACCAGAACATCTCTTGAAAAGAACTGTTCCAACGAGGCCTCCAGCATAGTCTTTACCAAGAATATGGGAATGTCCCTGACGACGCCTTCCTTGATCCCCTGTTCTATGAGCGCGATGGTCTCATCCCATCCGGTCTCAAGTCTTTCCTCAACCTTTCTGTATAGGTCGGGATATTTATCCCTAAGCATATAAAGCTGACGGAAGTCAATATCCGCATACCCTTCCGGCATCACACCCAGGATCTTTTTGATCTTTCCGAGGGTGTCTGACTTTGTGTCGTCCATTACCTCTCTTTTCTTTTCACTGATATTGTCAAAAAGGTAATTGACCATATCAACGAACAATTCCTTTTTATCGTCATAGCATACATAGATAGTCTTTTTGCTCATGGAGAGCTCATGGGCCAGATCGTCCATTGTGAACTTCATCCCTTTGCGGTTAAACACTCTGATGGTTCCCTCGAGTATATGT
>CACXGM010000066.1 GCA_902767075.1 uncultured Lachnospiraceae bacterium | reverse complement strand
GGGAGTCAAGGCAGAAAAGATCAAGAAGCTTTATGAGGGACGTCCCAATGTTTTGGATGCTATCGAAAACGGTGAAGTCGATCTGATTATCAATTCACCCGTAGGTAAGGACAGCATTCACGATGACAGCTATCTGAGAAAGGCAGCAGTCAGAAAGAAGATCCCTTATATCACCACCATAGCTGCAGCTCTTGCAGCCGCAGACGGTATAAAGTACATGGAAGAAGGAAAAGAAAGCGAGATCAAATCTCTCCAGACACTCCATGCGGAGATCAAAGATAAATAAAAAGTTTTCAAAAAATAAGCAAAGGGCGTGATTTGGTCACGCCCTTTTTTTGTTTATATGGAAACAGTGATATCCATATGTAGTTTAATTTGCTTCTTTGCCTGCAAGGAGAGGAGAAAATCTGTCTATGATCGAATCTCTTTCAAGAGCAGCCTTTGAAAGGTCGAGATCACAAAGATTTTCAAGAGGAGTCTCACTGTATCCTTCGGGAATAGAACTGATAACACCGCGGCCGGTGATAGGATATTCCGTTGCGTATTTATTCATAGCCTCATCTGAGATAGCCCAGTCAAGGAAGGTGTATGCACAAGGGTTGATTTCTGCCTTGTTGATCAGACAGTTAGCTTCAACATCCCAACCACAGCCCTCGGAAGGGAATACTACTTCTACAGGGTTTCCGTCTGCAAGAAGAGTAGCACATCTGTAACCAAAGGATATTCCGATAACACATTCACCGGCAGCAGCCATCTTTGCGGGCTTTGAACCGGAGGTGGTGTAGCATGCGATGTTCTTGTTGAGGTCATTCATATAAGTCCATGCATCTTCGCCCATCATAGAGATAAGTCCGTTCACTGTCAGCATACCTGTACCGGAGGAGGTGGGATCCGGCATTACAATAAGACCTTCATACATGGGATCCGTAAGCTCGGCAAAGGAATGGGGAACGGGAATTTCCATTTCGTCGCAGAGTTCGGTATTTACAAGAAATGCGGTTTCATATACATCACAGCCGGTCCAGAGAGCTTCTTCGTTTTCCGAATCATAAAATCTTGGATCAAGGAGATCTGACCCTTCGGGAGTATATCCCTTGATAAGACCATAGGGCTCAAGCTGGAGGAGAACAGAAGCTGACGTTCCCCAGATAACATCTGCTACAGGGGCATCTTTTTCGGCTATGACTTTTGCTACCAGAGTACCGGTTGATTCACGGATTACTTCGACGTTGATATCAGGGTACTTTTCATAGAAAGACTCAAGATACTTATCAATCTGATCGTCTTCAAATGCGGTGTAAATAGTGAGAGAACCTGAATCAGCCTTAACGATTTCGCTGGATGATTCGGAATCGTCTACAGTTTCAGTGGTATCTGCAACTACTTCTTCGGTTACTGCATCTGTTACCGTGGTTTCTGTCTGGGCGGAGGTATCTTTCACATCCTCGATCTTCTTAACTCCACAGCCGGACAACAGAGTCATTCCCATTGATGCCGCCAAGAGTATCGACATCATTCCTTTAATTCTTTTTTTCATAATCATTTCCTCACTTTCATGTATTTCAAATCTCATCTTTAATAGCTATCGTGCTTTCCATTTATCGAGACGCTTGTGTGCATAGGAATTGGCAATCTCGTAAATTGTCCTGACAACGATATTTATTAAAAAGATCAGAATTGACATAGCCGCAGCCGCTGCGTAATCACCGTTATCATCCATGTTCAGAATAACGATGGAAGCGGGCTTGCTGGATGCAGTATATAGGAATACCACAGCCGAAACGGTAACCATAGAGTTTACAAAGAAGTATATGAATACCTCAAGGATGGCATTTATACTCATGGGAAGGGTTACCTTGAAAAACACTACCCAGAAGGGAACGCTCATGGATTCCGCCACGTTTTCATATTCACTGTCCAGCTTCTTTAGCGAAGCGGAGGCTGTTACAAAGGTTACCGAGAACAGATGTATTACGGTACAGAAGATCATGATGGAAAATGTTCCGTACAGACCGTTTACACTGTTTGAGATAGCGATACCAAGGAAAGGGATCTCAATCCAGGGTTTGTTGAAATACATAATGTATCCAAGACCGAGAACAAGTCCCGGCAGAGCCATGGGCATGGTTGCAAAGAATCTGCAGGCTGTTCTTAAATGCCTGAAGGTTTTGCCTTTCTCGATAAGGTATGCAAAGGCAAATACAAGGATCGTACCAAGAACTGCTACGCCGAGTGACAGTTTAAAGCTGTTTATGAAACTTACTACACCTGTTCCGTGAAGTACTGCGCCGAAATCGAAGTGCTTAAGGGTCAGTGAAAAATCATGGGGCCATCTCTTTACAAAAGCGGACAGGGCTATCACTCCGATAAGGATAAAGAAACAGATTACTATCAGACTGCAGTATATCTGGTAGAAGATATCTCTTCCCTTTGATTTAGGAGGTTCATAGGATGTAGCCTTTGATGAGATCTCGTTTCTGGCATTTTTCTTTTTCATCACTATATCGATGATGAATGAGATGAATGCCGGGATGGTAAGGATAAGTCCAACCACCGCACCCATGGACATTTTTTGCTGTCCCACTACTTCCCGGTAGATATCCGTAGCCAGCACATTGTAGTTTCCGCCCACGACTTCCGGGGCACCGAAATCCGTAAAGCTCATGGTAAAGCACGCTATAAATGAATTAATGAGGCCATACCTTACGGAGGGGAGGGTAATCTTTAAAAATGTCCGAAAAGGGGATGTGCCGAATACCGCAGCTGCCTCATACAATCTGTTGTCAGCACTGTCAAGGGCCACTGAAAGGATCATGTATGCCTGGGGAAAACAGTAGACAAGCAAAGCCATGATTATTCCGTTTTTCCCGTAGAGATTACTCGGAATGTTAAAAATAGTGGTTACCAGTCCGGTCTTTCCGAAAAGGTAGATCAGTGCCATTCCGTGAACCATAGTGGGTATGAAGATAGGAAGCAATGCCAGATATTTAAAGAGCTTTTTGCCCCTGATATTTGTCCTGGTGATACCGTAGGCATACAGAAGACCTAAAAGGGTGGAGCCGGTGGCGGTTATAAGAGATACGAAAAGCGAGTGCCCTATGGATGAAAAGAGTATGGGACTGCTGAAGTACTCTCTGAAGTTTCCCAGACCTACCCAGTTTCCGAAATCATCCGTGAAGATCTGCCCGAACATCATGAGCATGGGCATAATAAGGAATATTCCGAAGAAGGCCAGCATTATGATGATAAGGAGCCTTTGGATCAACATCCCTACATGTATGTTTTTGATCGATCCTGTAACTGTTTTGGTCATGAACAACACTCCTCTTCGAAATAGTGAAGTTTACCCTTCTTGAAACGGATGGAAATAGTATCACCCACTGTAAGGCGCCTTTTGAAAAACTCTTCCGCAGAAATATCAAAAGAAAGGTATTCATTATTAAGAGCCATCTCATCTTCCATAAGACTCAGCCATAACCTGTAACCGTATCCGTGAAATTCAATGGTATGGATCTTTACGTTAAATGAGTTTAATGACCTTTCTTCAACAATCTCGATATCTTCCGGACGGCATGCCTTAAGCCCTGAAGGGCCTGCGCTTAACAGTTTTTCCTCCAGCTGCTTATCCATTGTTATGTTTGCATTCTTTGAAAGGCTGCCCTTAAAAAAGTTTATTGAACCGATGAAATCCGCTACGAACGAGGAAGAGGGATTGTCGTATACTTCTACCGGAGCACCCTGTTGCATGATACATGCATTATTCATAACGACGATGGTATCTGCCATGGTCAGAGCTTCTTCCTGATCGTGGGTGACCATTATGGTGGTGATTCCCAGTTTTTGTTGCAGGGATCTTATTTCCTTTCTGACCTTTTCTCTTACTTTTGCATCGAGGGCCGAAAGAGGCTCGTCAAGTAAAAGAAAATCGGGAGATACCACAAGTGCTCTGGCCAGAGCACTTCTTTGCTGCTGTCCGCCGGAAAGCTGCATTGGGTACTTATCTACCTGGCTTGTAAGATTAACCTGCTCCAGGATATCCATGATCTTCTTATTGAGATCTGTTTTTGAAAGATGTTTGTTTCTCAGTCCGAAGGCAATGTTCTGTCTGACTGTCATATTGGGAAAGAGAGCATATGACTGGAAAACGATACCGAAGTTTCTTCTTGAAGGAGGAAATGAGGTGGCATTTACTCCGTTAATATAAACTTCACCGGATGTGGGTTTTTCCAGACCGGCTATTATACGAAGAAGTGTGGTCTTTCCGCAGCCGGACGGCCCCAGCAGACATACCAGCTCACCGCGTTTTATCTGAAGATTTATATCTTCTAAAGCGGTAAAAGATCCGTATTTTTTCTTTATGTGTTTTAGATCAAGAAAAATATCTTCCATAAGTGCCTCCCGGATGAAAAAG
>CACXGM010000065.1 GCA_902767075.1 uncultured Lachnospiraceae bacterium | reverse complement strand
TTTAAGTTTGCGATTAACGGATCGCACCGGATAGCTTCTCCAGCTGCAAAGCCCCTGTCGAAACCTTTACTACCCCATATTAAATTTTTCGGCAGTTTTGAGATTATCTTAACTGCATTTATAAAAGTCAGAGCTTTAAGGAAACCTTGAAATCTCTTTCGGCTTCTCGCTTCTGGTCTTTTTTTGCGATATCTTCACGCTTGTCATACAGCTTCTTGCCGCGGGCAAGTCCTATCTTAACCTTCACCTTTCCTCTGGAAAAGTAGACTTCGATGGGAACGAGAGTGTAGCCCTTTTCTTTTGTCTTGCCGATGAGTTTGTTTATCTCGGCCTTGTGCATCAGGAGCTTACGGACTCTGAGGGGATCTTTGTTAAAAATATTTCCCTTTTCATAAGGGCTGATATTCATACCGTAGATCCAAACCTCGCAGTGGTCATCTATACGTACCCAGGACTCTTTGATGGAGCATTTACCCATTCGAAGGGATTTCACTTCCGTGCCTACGAGGGATATACCACATTCGTAGGTTTCATCAATAAAGAAGTCGTGGAAAGCTTTTTTATTGTTTGCAATGAGTCTGGAAGACTCTTTCTTGTCACTCATTTTTAATACCTATATGATCCTTGCGGAGCGCTTTTTGCTTCATAGAAAAATCCGGTGAACTTTCCTGTGAAGAAAAAAGCACTCCCCGTCGCCAGGGAGTGCGAAAAATCAAAGCATCAGAACAGGTTAAGATTTAAGACTACTGCAAGTACAAGGAAGAGTACTGCGAGGATCTTTGTGATCTTAACAAGATTGCCCTCCATGGAACGACCTTTATTCTTGCCCCAGTAACTTTCAGCAGCACCGGCTACAGCGCCGAGACCTGCGGATTTGCCTTCCTGAAGAAGTACAATAAGTGAAAGGGCAACACATATAATGATAAATACAACTGTAAGTATTGTTCTTAAAACCATTCTATCAACCTCTGTCAAATTAGTAAATGAACTCTTAGTTCAAAATCCAGTCAACTTGTATACAATACCATATTATAAGATGATTATCAAGGGCTTTTTCGGTATTTTCGTGAAAAAAGAGTAATCTTGATTTAGGCAGTCTTTTGCTTTATGATAATAATAAGAATCCCGGCTGATACTGTTTACAGAAGGATCGTCTTGAAAGGACATATTCTATGTTTTTTCTCCGATTATTGTTTATCATTCTTGCTCTCGTGTCCGCAGCCGCATGCGTTTTAGGCGCTTTGGATAAGAGACGTAATATCGGCTATCTTGTGACTTCGGCAATGATCAGTGCCGGCGATATTTTTTGTGTTTTTTTGCTAATGGCTGATACTGCCAAAAAGGCGAAGAGTGTTTTGGCACCTTATTATATATTACACGCATGGTCTTTGTTTGCCTTTCTTGCTACGGTTGTTTTGATCGACTATAACAGAAAGGCTTTTTTAGTTCTGCTGATCCCCACCCTGACATGTGCATATCAGACTTATCTTATGATAGCGGAGATCCTGGGTGCCAGGCTTTTTCAGGTGCAGAAGAGGATCTACTTCCGCCAGACCTGGTGGTGTGCGGTCGATGATTCTAAGAATATCGGTTTTCTCTACAGTTTCCGGACATACCGTGTGATGATGTATATAAATATCGTCATCATATTATTATTTCTCTTATATAGTTTCAAGATTACAAACAAGATCTTCAGGGCGAGACTTATCGGACTTGTGGGGATCGTATTTGGGTATATAGTTGCGGAAGTGTTGAAGATATACTTCACTATGCCTATTTGGATCATTTCTATTGCTTATAATGCAATAGCGGTTCTGCTTTTGTATTTTGTCAGATTCTACCCGAAGAATTCTTTACGGGAATGGTCCCTTGACAGCTTTGCAAACGATATGAACGATGGTCTGATCCTCTATGACAAGCATGATGATATTATTCATGTAAATGATATGATCAAGAACACCCTTGATCCTGAACTGGTAAACAGCTTTAACAACAGGAGGAAACTGGAGGACTGGCTCAGGACCCTGCGCCATCAGGCATCGGAACAGGATAATCTTGATAATATTATTTCCTATAGCAGAGGAGATAAGGAATACTATTTCAAAGTCAGTGTCAGAAAGATAGGAGGACGCAGTTCCTCCGTAGGAACTCTGTATATCCTGCACGATAATACGGAGTCATTGATCAGGATCAGAGCAATGGAACAGGCCAATGAGGAGCTGGAACGGGCCATGCGCATGAAGTCTGATTTTCTGGCAAATATGAGCCATGAGATCAGAACACCCATGAATGCTGTGCTCGGCATGGCGGAGATAGCTCTTCGTGAAAAGGATTCTCCTAAGTTGAAGGATTATCTTCTCCAGATACAGAGTTCGGGAAAGGGTCTTTTAAATATAATCAATGATATTCTGGATTACTCGAAGATAGAATCCGGAAAGATGGAGATCATCGAGGATGAATACGAGCCCCTTACAGAACTTTCGGATATAGCCAATCTCCTTATTACCAGGATCGGTGATAAACCTCTTGAACTGTTTATGACAGTGGAGACGCCTTTGCCTGCAAAGGTGTACGGCGACAGTATGCGTATCAGGCAGGTCATCATTAATCTGGCCAACAATGCCATTAAGTTCACCAATCAGGGCATGGTGCATATCAAGGTTACTTGTGAGAAGAGATCAGAAGATGAGATAAATGCAACGATACATGTTATTGATACCGGTATAGGTATCAGGGAAGATGATCTCAAAAAGCTTTTTATCAGCTTTCAACAGGTGGATTCGAGACGGAACAGAAATGTGGAAGGTACCGGATTGGGACTGGCTATTTCTCAGCGTCTTGTTAAAGCCATGGGCGGAGAGATCGGCGTGGAGAGCGAGTACGGAAAGGGATCGGATTTCTGGTTCACAGTGCCTCTTCGGGTGGTTGATCCCAATAATGTTATCGAAGTCACTGATGCTGCCGAAAAGAAAGCCTTCCTACTATGCGATAACAAGGCTATGGCCGCCATGTTCATCCAAGAGATGGATAGACTGAAGGTTCAGAGCGAAAGCCTTGCTTACGTCAAGGACTACAAACCCTCCGGAAAGAAGGATTTCCTGTTCTTTAACGAAAAGGATTATAACGAAAAAATAATATCTGTCCTAAGGGAGAATCCGGCTCTTACCGGCATTATCCTCATTGGCTACAGATCCGAGTTCGTCAGCGATATTCCGAATCTTCACAGGATGCGTAAGCCGGAGACCACCATGGTCATGGTTAATATGCTCAATGAGAAGTTCGGACTTATTGAAAGAGACGACGAACAGAAGCTTTTCAAACCGGACTTTACAGCACTTGATGCCAGGGTTTTGATCGTTGATGATAATGATATAAATATTTCCATTGCAGAAGGCCTCATAAGTCCTCTTAATATTCAGATTGAATCTGCGGGAGGCGGACAGGCTGCCATTGATCTGGTCTCTTCAAATGAATATGATATCGTCTTTATGGATCATATGATGCCTGTTGTGGATGGTGTGGATGCCACAAAGAGTATCAGAAAGATGCGCGATTCAATACATCAGCCCGTTATCATCGCTCTGTCAGCAAATGTAATGGGAGATGCCAGAGCTCTCTTTGAAGAAGCCGGTATGGATGACTTTCTGGGTAAACCCATTGATGCAAAAGGTATCTGCGAAAAGATAAAGAAATGGCTCCCTGCGGAAAAGATTCATGAGGGCTCACCTGATGTATCAGGGGAGAAAAATGAGGAGATAAAGGTCAAGGCAAATTGCGAAGGCCTCAATATCAGGGAAGCTGTACGTGCTTTTGGCTCATCAGCCCTGTATGATAAAATAGCGGAAGAGTATTTAAGAAGCGGACGGGATAAGTACAAAGGAATTCAGAATGCTTTTGAAAAGGGAGATTGGAGCGATTATACCATCAGGGTTCATGCTCTGAAGAGCAGCTCCAGGCAGATCGGTGCCATGGAACTGGGAGAAATGGCAGAAAGGCTTGAGGCTGCCGGAAAAACTTCGGACCTTGAGACTATTCAGAAAGAGACAGGCCCTGCGCTTAAATTGTACGAGAAGCTTTTAAACGACCTGGAAAAGTGCTACGGACCTGCGAAAGAAGAACTTGCAGATAAAGAGATCATAGCCCCGGAGAGATTGACAGCACTTCTCGATCGTTTGGAAGATGCATGTAACGATCTTGATATGGACAGGATGGAAAAAATCGATGCAGAGATAAATGAATTCACATTTGGTGACGATATAAAAGATGATATGATCTCTCTTCACAAAGCCGTGGGAGATATTGACAGCGAAGAGAGCCTTGCGATCATTGAAAGGATCAGAACTAAAATCTGAGAGGTGCCCATATGAAGAAAAAAGCAATAATGTTTTTTTTATCCATGACACTGACAGTTTGTATCTTTGCCGGATGCACAAGGTCGGCTGATGAGCAGGACGGGCTTGCAAATACAAATAAGATCGACAGTGCTATAAAGAATGCGTTGGCAGCTGAGGATTCCACAGGATATGTATATACCGGAGTGGGACCTATAACAGAAGAGGGCGGAAGCTTAAAGATACTGGCACAGACATCAAACTATTCCTATGTTGATATCGAAAATGCGCCCATCGTTTTAAAGATATTTGAAGAAGCAGGTGTGTCTCCACAGTGGCAGCTTTTTGATTATGATACCTATGCGGAAAAGGTAGAGCCGCTATTAAGCTCCGGAAATACCGATGCAGATATCATCAAGATCCCCGATTCTGACCCCAATCAGGTTTATATAAAGTCCGGATTATTTGTTCCATTGGATGAATTCTTTGATTATATGCCGAATTTTACCAAGTGGCTTTCGGAGAATCCCGTGGAAAAGGCTGAGCTTACCGCAGAGGACGGACATATTTATTATGTTCCGGGGCTCAACGTTGCCGACGATTATCAGCCCTGCCTTATGTATAATCAGGTTTGGCTTGATAAGGCGGGAATGGATGCGCCTGATAACCTGGATGATCTTGTTACTCTTCTTAAGTATTTTCGAGATAATGATATGAACGGAAACGGTGACGCCACGGATGAGATCCCCATGAGCATTATGAAAGAGTTTCTGCCGTATATGTTCGGACCGGCTTTCGGACTTGATCTCGTCAGCGGATTTCAGACTGACGAGAACGGTAAGGTGATCTACGGCTATGCGGATCCTGAAAAGTATAAAAAGTATCTTGATTTCGTAAATGGATTGTACAGTGAAGGCTTGCTGGAGGAGAACTTTATAGGTCTTGACAGAGATACTGTGATCAGCCGCATTTCAGAAGATAAAACGGGAGTGGCATTTGATTTTTCCTGGGCTATGTCCATGATGTATTCTAACGTGCTTCCGTATTATGACGGAACCGAAAAGACCGCGTTTGTCGGTGTGCCTCCCCTTTCCGGTGATTCTGAGGGCTTTTATGTCGGAAGAAATTCTCTGGCAGGTATGTTCGGAGTCAATACCGGATCAAATCAGATCGAACTGGCATGTAAATTCCTGGACTATTCAATGAGTGAGCATTGTCAGGATTATTACCAGTGGGGCATCGAGGGCGAGAGTTATACGCTTAATCCCGACGGAAGCAGAAGCTATACAGAGCAGGGAAACAATAATGAGTGGCTTCAGAAATTCGGAATAAATCCTGCATTTGTGCTTCCTGCAGATCAGTCCGTGGAAGCTACGGATATTCTGGTAGCTCCCTGGCATGCCCGGATCAACGGTGAGTTAAGACAGTACATTAAAGATCCCTGGCCCGAGATATATGCAACGGGCAAAGAAAGTGATACCATTAATCTTTATATGGCGGACATTCAGAAAGTAGTGGATGAGTGTGCCATTGATTTCATCACCGGAAAGAAGAATCTCACTTCTGATTTCAGTGATTATATCGACGAATTGAAAGCGTTGAATATCGAAGAGGTGGTTGAGATCAGACAGAATCAGTACAACAGATATTTGAAAGCACTGAAATAATTTTAATTTTGGAGTAGTCATGGCAAAGAAAGATTCGCCCATCATCGTGCAGGGATATGCGTTTTACAACGAACAGGATGCAATACTCGCCGAGACTGAGCGCAAAAAGGTTGAATATCTTCATACTCATTTAAATACCTCGGACCCCGAAAAGGTCCTGGCGGTGTATTCTAAAGCGGTAAACGACCGTATGTTTAAAACCCCCATAGGAGTGGATTTTTTGCGGGAGATGCAGACATACCTGGTGGAACAGTGTGATTATTCGTATTCTGATGTACCGCCCATCCCGCTTTTTGTAGAGTATGATAAGACTCTTCGTGACAGAGAGGTGATCAATCACAAGAAGATCACCGAGAAAAAGAAGGATAAACCAAAGGAGAAAGTACCTTTTCTCTTTATTTCCATAGTCCTGAATATTGCGCTTATTGCAGCTGTGATCGCGATGTTTGTGATCACTGTCAATTCCGATCAGCCCAATATCATAAACTACGAGACAGCCATTACAAATAAGTATTCCTTCTGGGAACAGGAACTCACCGATAGGGAACAAAAGCTTCGGGCAAAGGAAAGTGAACTGAAGGAAAGAGAGTCAGCTCTTGAAAATACAGGCACTGCTCAATGATCTCTTTTTTTCACAAAATGGACACAGTTAAGTGTTAATATTTCCAAAAGATTAAAAACATTTGCTTTAGATGAGGTCAATATGGGAAGAGCAAAGATTTTAGTTGTTGATGATGAAAGCAGAATGAGAACTCTTGTCAGAGATTTCCTGGTAAAGAGCGAATATGATGTTCTGGAAGCTGAGGACGGCAGAAAAGCTGTAGATATCTTCTTTGAGAATAAAGATATCGCCCTGGTGCTCTTAGATGTGATGATGCCGAATATGGACGGATGGGAGACTCTTAAGGAAATAAGACAGTATTCCCAGGTCCCCATCATCATGCTGACTGCCAGAAGTGAGGAACGGGATGAACTCCAGGGATTTAAGCTTGGGGTTGATGAGTATATAACCAAGCCCTTCAGCCCGAAGATACTGGTGGCCAGGGTGGATGCAGTACTAAGGCGGACCACATCGGCTGAAAAGGAAAATATTCTTGAGTGCGGTATCATCAAGATAGATGTCGTGGCTCATCAGGTCTATGTTGAAGGTAAGCCTGTGGACCTAAGCTTTAAAGAGTTTGAACTGCTTGAATATTTTGCCCGAAATAAAGGCATAGCCCTCTCGAGAGAAAAGATACTGAATAATGTCTGGGATTATGATTATTTCGGAGAAGCCAGAACCATAGATACACATGTCAAAAAGCTCCGCAGTAAGCTGGGTGAAAAAGCCGGAGACATGATCAAGACGATCTGGGGAATGGGATATAAATTTGAAGAAAACTGATAAAACCATTTCAATACGCGTACAATTCTCGCTTATCTTCATTGGGTTGATGGCGGGAGTTGTTTTGCTGTGTATGTTTATCAATACTTTTTTTCTGTCTCGTTTCTATATGTGGGACAAGGAAAAGCTTCTTAAACGTGTTAATGAGCAGATATACGAAGCAACATTAAATTCGGGACTGACATCCGAGAATTTTAAGAATACTATAAACGAGATATCCAGAGCAAACAACCTGTCTTTGGTTATTGTGGATGAAAACTCTGATATCCTTTTTTCCACAATCAATGTGGAGCGTGATATGGAGTTTACCTTGCTGGGATATATTCTGGGCAAGAGCGATCAGCCCGGTTCACCGCGCATAGTGGAGGAGACGGATGATTATGTTATCAGACGTACACCCGGTCCCAGGGGAAACCAGGGAGAATCATTGGAACTGTTCGGAAGATATGATTCCGGAATATCTGTTTTGATGAGGATACCTGTTTCCAGTATCAAGGAGAGCTCCGGATTTGCAAATAAGTTTTTCATCTATGTCGGGTTTATCGGTACTGTTATCGGCGCAGTGATCATATGGATCGTAACAAGCCGCATGACTAAACCTATAATGGAACTGAATGATATCTCTAAAAGGATGGTTGGCCTTGACTTCGATGCTCGTTATACAGGGAATCACAAAAATGAGATAGGTCTTCTGGGAGATAATATGAACAGGCTCTCGGAATCCCTTGAAAAGACTATATCCGAGCTTAAATCCGCAAACCTTGAACTGCAAAAGGATATCGAAAAGAAAGAGCATCTTGACGAGATGCGGATGGAATTCATATCGAATGTTTCTCATGAACTCAAGACACCCATTGCCATCATACAGGGGTACGCGGAGGGGCTAAAGGAAGGCATTTCCGACGATCCCGAGAGCATAAACTATTATTGTGATGTCATAATGGATGAGTCCGCAAAGATGAATTCTATGGTAAAGCAGTTCCTTAATCTGAATCAGCTTGAATTTGGTGGCGAGACCATCAATCTGGAAAGATTCGATCTCACCGAGATGATAGTAAATTATCTCGGATCTGCCGGTGTTCTTGCCCAGCAGGAGGGGATCACCGTAGAATTTGATGATTCGCAGCATCTGTGTGCATGGGGAGATGAATATAAAGCAGAAGAGGTTCTCACCAATTATTTCTCCAATGCAATACATCATTGCCTTCCCGGCGCGGACGGTGTTAAACTGATACGTATCAGTTACGAGCATGTGGATAACAATGTGAGAATAAATGTATTCAATACGGGAAATAATATTCCCGATGAATCTATAGACAGGCTTTGGGAAAAGTTTTATAAGGTGGACAAGGCGCGTACCAGAGAGTACGGAGGAAGCGGTGTGGGTCTGTCCATAGTCAAAGCCATCCAGGAATCACTCGGCAAAAGCTATGGAGTTGCAAATGTGGAAGGCGGAGTGGTATTCTGGTTTGAGTTGGAGGAGAGATGATCACGTAAAACGTGATCTAGGAGGCAGTATTTATGAATTTGACTTTTAACACTTATTACGAACAGCTTCTTTATGAAGTTGGAGTTCTGCAGAAAGTATCTGTGGAGCCCGGGTTTACTTCTTACCTTGATACGGTAAAGACGAGAGCCGCGGCTGCGCCGGGTCTGTCCCTGGAACTTAGGGGCGAGCTTATCAGAAACTTCAAGGTATATGCGCAGAACAGACAAAATGAAGGAAGACCCATAGGCTCCTATATGGAGTATGTATATACCGGTATGGACGCTCCCGTTGTCCTGGAAGCTGCAAGACAGGCACAGCCCGTGCAACCGGCACAGCCCGTGCAGCCGGCGCCTCAGCCTGTAGCTCAAACAAGACCTGTGATGCCGTCTCAGCCAGTTCAGCCGGCACAACCCATACAGCCTGCCCCTCAGGCAAGACCTGTGATGCCTTCTCAGCAGGTTCCGCCCTACGCGGCACCCATGAACGCATTCCAGTCCACAAGCCGCCCTGTACTTCAGCCTGTGCCCCAGGCAAGACCTGTGATGCAGGGCCAGCCCGTACAACCCGCACCTCAGCCGGTGCCTCAGGCAAGGCCTGTGATGCAGGCACAGCCCGTTTATCAGGCAGCACCACAGCCCGGTTACCAAGCGGCTCAACCCGCCCAAAAGCCCACTGACACAGTCAAAAAGCCCGGCGCAGAATATGCTATCGGTGGAATCTTACTCAGTATATTCGGTACAGTACTTATACTTACCGGCTTTATAATGCTGGCAGTTAATTTCTTTGACAGTTTCTGGCAGGGCATGTGCCTTTTTGCTGTTTGCGCTGTATTGATCGTAATATCGGAGCTTATTATCAGACGTCTGGTGCGAAAGCTTTCCTATGTGTTTACGGGGCTTGGAATATCCGGGTTCTTTGTCATCACCCTCGTAAACTATTATGCCCTGGAACTATATAATTTCTGGGTTGCAATGGTGCTGCTGCTTGTATTCAGCGTTCTTACCGTAGTATTTGCCAGGTTTAAGAAATCTCTTTTGTTTAACCTTATCGGATACGCTTCATGCTTTGTATCCCTTGGACTTGCGGGCAGCATCACGTCCGAGGCTCAGCTGATCACACTTAACGCCATTGTTTTGGTAGAACTTGTATTATGGATGGTATTTCCGGCAGAAGAGTACACTTACTCCTTTAATATCATTTCCACTTGCGGTACAATTGTATTCCTGTTTTCCACCATTACATGGACGGTTGTCACCGACAAGATCCACTATGACGGTGATGTTATTAGTACCGCACTTTCCATATTTGTTGCGGTCAATATGATCGTACTTATTGTCGGAACGGTTCTTGCGGGATACAGGATGTTTGTTCCCGAACTTGTAAACGGGGTTTATGTAAAGAAAAAGAGTGAAACCGCCCTTATTGCTCTGTATGCGGTATCCTCATTCTTCCATATAGCATTTAATATTATTTATCTTGTTTCCATTGACAACGATTACTATGTAAATATGGCAGCGACATTTTCTGCGCTTGCTGTACTTCTTGCCGGTATCGGCGGTGCTTATCTTCTTAAGAGAAAGCATATTAATTTCTGGCCTGAAGTATTTATATCCACGGTATTTGTAGCTTCCATCTGGCTTTATGCAATACGCACCGAGGTGATCTATGCCGCTGGATACTGCCTGATCGGTATTTTGGTGACCCTGGCTGCCAGATTCTTAAAAGGATTGCCTCTTAAGATCTGTGATATCGTCTTCAAGATCCTCTATGCCTTCACTGCCATATATGTGGCAAACAAAGAGGGCATGTCGGTTGCCAATTATATAATGATAGCAGGACTTGTTATTATGATCGCAGTTGGATCGGGCTATCTTATTCCTTCACATATCATACTTACGGGAACTCTGATCTACTGCGTATGTCAGATCTCTACTTACAGATTGTGGCTTGTCCTCATTTCGGGTATCGTGATGCTGGCAGTGCTGGTATTCCACAATGTTAAGTGGCTGAAACACAAGAACATTCTCGTATTTGATATTATGGCTCTTGTCACTACCGTATTTGTGCTCGGTTTCCTGAATCATCCTTTTTACAAGGACGACATGATCTCGATCCTTCTTGTTTTCTGTTTTGGATTGGGTATTCTGGTTCAGTATCTGCAGAAGAGTTATGGTATGTTCTTCGCGGGAAATATGATGCCTGTAGCTATGTATCTTTCTTATTTTGTATTCGTGCTCAGGCTTAAAGAAGCATTTGTCACCAGTGCGATACTCATGGGCGTTGCTCTTGTCTGCGTAACTCTTGGCTTCCTCATGAAGCAGAGAGCCATCAGAATATATGGATTGGTGCTTTCACTGTTTGTATGTCTTAAGCTGGTGATCTTTGACTTTGCAACTGCAGCATCACTTGTTAAGACCATCACCTACTTTGTTGTGGGTATCATTGCATTGGGCATATCCGGTGCATATATAATAATGGAAATGCAGATCCAGAAAAAGATACAGGCAGAGAAAGAAAAAGAAGATTCTGTGCAAAGTGGCAATAACATCGCGCAATAATTCAAAATATTTGACATTTTGAACAAAAAAAATTACAATATAATTTATTAATAAGCACAAATAATTTACTCGCAATGGAGAATTACCGTATGAAATCCGGAAACAGTAAGCTCAGAAAAGCCCTCATAATCCTTGGCGCGTTGATCTGTATTGTCAATTCTGTCGTGTCGGGAACTATTGTTATGCGACTGGATGCTATCAAAATAGGATCTTTTGCGATACCTTCCTCCAGTGTGAACGGTACGATACAGGGATTTTCCTTTATGATCTGTATTCTGATGGTGCTTGCGGATTATAGTTTTGGCTACATTGCAGCGCTTATCTGCATCGGTTTTTCTCTGTTTGGAACAACGCGCTCCATTTTTATCACGCATGCGTTGACTCCGCTTCCCGGTGTGATAAACGGTGTTCTCTATGTTCTGGCTCTTTCATTTATCGCCTATCAGTTAAGGCTCAGCAAGAAAGCAGAGCTGACCGATAAACTGACCGGCAGGATAAACAGATACGGTTTCGAGGAGATCATTCACAAAAAGATCCGTTCTTTCGAGAAGGGATCCATTGTGTTCCTGCATCTTCAGGGACTTACCGATATCAATATCAATTTCGGCAGAAGTAACGGCGATATTGTTTTAAAGACCATTTCAAGCAGGATCACTAATATTGTCAGCGGTATCGGTGAGGCATACAAACTGGAGGGCTCTGAATTTGCCATCTTCCTTAAAGACGGAAATGATTGCGAAGACGTGGTTAAGTGCATTATTTCCAGCGTGGAAGAGAAGGTCGAGCTTGAGACTAACGATAATATTGCAAATGTCTATATCACATGTAAGGCAGGTATCGCCGATTGTATAAACAGGTATGTAAATCCCGATACTCTTATGAAGAATGCCGATATAGCCATGAATCACGCGCTTCGCTCCGATGATATCAAGTATTGTTTCTTTAATGAGAGGATCAAAAAGGGCGCTGAGAGAGAGCGTGATGTTGAAGGATATGTTAAGGAAGCTCTGGAGCATGATTATTTCTTCCTGGTATATCAGCCGCAGTTTAGTATCAAGGATAAGAAACTGCGCGGATTTGAGGCTCTTATCAGAATGAGGCTTCCGGACGGATCTTTTATCAGCCCTGCGGAGTTTATTGCTGTTGCTGAGAGAACCGACCTGATATTCCGTATTGATTCCTTTGTACTGAGACGTGCGATGGAAGAGTTTAAGGAAGTTATTGATAAGTATTCCGAGGATATCGTTCTGTCCATCAATGTATCCGCAAAAGATATCGCACTTGAGGGATTCGCTGAGAAGCTCTTTGATATTATCGAACAGACAGGTTTCCCCAAGAACAGACTCGAAATAGAAA
Source organism: uncultured Lachnospiraceae bacterium (assembly GCA_902767075.1). GTDB lineage: Bacteria > Bacillota > Clostridia > Lachnospirales > Lachnospiraceae > AC2028. Next base: position 1,391 of record CACXGM010000065.1, on the reverse strand, counting down.
TAACAGAGTATTCGTTTGCCAAGTCTACAGATACCGCAAGGGATAATATTTGTAAACTGCGCGATAATGATATCCAGATCGCTATCGATGACTTTGGAACCGGATATACATCACTTGCGCAGCTCCTTAATCTTCCTGTTAATCTCCTTAAGATCGACAAGACTCTTATCGATAATATCTGTACGAACGAAGCGAACAGTGATTTTGTAAATGCTGTAATCTACATGGGACATCTCATGAACTGCGAAGTTATCTCGGAAGGAGTAGAGGACGAGAATCAGCTTTCGCTTTTGAAACAGCTCGGATGTGATTTCGTCCAGGGCTATGTCTGGAGTAAACCTCTTGATTATACATCTGCAGTTGAATTGTGCAGGGAAAGTATTAATGAATAGAAACGTAAATAATAATACGGATAGTAAAAAATCCGTTTTATCAACCATATATGGAAAAGCCGGAACGTTGGCAGCGATTCTGTCTGCAGGACTTTTGTTCATGACGGGCTGCGGCAATGCCATACCCGATATGTCTGCCGATGTGGAACAAAAAGTCGGTGAATACGCCGGGGTGGTGATGCTTCGCTATGATGCCAATCATAGAAGCCGTCTGGTGGAACTTCCTCCTGAGGAACCTGTTGTGGAAGAACCTGTGGAAGAAGAGCCCGAACCTGAAGTGCAGGAGGAAGAGCCGCCTGTAGAGGAAGAGTCTTCCGTAACAGTGATCGATAATACTACGGAAGCTGAACCCGAGAACCTTTCTCCCGAGGAGTTTTTAAATCTTCCCGAAGGAATGTCTCTTATTTATCAGGGATATTCTCTTGAGAATTCATATCCCTCTGATGACAGTAAGGATTCGTTTTTCACCCTGGATGCTTCAAGCGGAAAGAAACTGATAGTTCTATATTACGATCTGTATAATCAGTCCGGAGCCGATCAGGATATTAATTTCCTGGGTGATGGATATGCATTTAAAGTTAAAGTTAACGGAAACGTTACCCGCACAGCTCTTGTTACTATGCTCATGGATGACATGTCCACGTATATGGGAACCATAGCTGACGGAAACGGAGAGCAGCTGGTACTTATTTTCGAAGAGAATGAAGATGTTGAGATCTCGTCACTTGAACTCATTATCAAAGGAAACGAAGGAAAGTGCACCGTACCTCTTGAATAAATGCTTTAACTTATAATAATACAGAGAATTATGAAAGATTATTCAATCCTCCTGATCCGATATTCAGGAGGATTTATTTCCCTGAAAAAATAATTTAAAAATATTTTGAAAAATGTGTTGACATTTATTTTTTTAGGTGGTATTCTAACAAAGCTGTCGCCGAAAAGCACAGCAAAGTTCCTTGATAATTGAACAGTAATGCAACCCTGAAAACATTCCAA
>CACXGM010000064.1 GCA_902767075.1 uncultured Lachnospiraceae bacterium | reverse complement strand
CCCGATATCTCTGCCGTAAAGGCTTTGAGACCTGACGGGGACAAGAATTTCTTTGGCCCCAATGTCATCAAACTCTGCCAGGAAGCGGACGTAGTATTCATGGCTCTTCACGGTGTGGGCGGCGAGGACGGTAAGGTTCAGGCGGCCTTTGAATTAATGGGCATCAGATATACCGGAACAGATTTTACCAGCGCTGCAATGGCTATGGACAAGACCGTCACAAAGGACCTCTTCAAGGCCTGGGATATCAATACACCAAAGGGTATCGTGATATATCGAAAAGAGACTTACCCGGACTGTGAGGCAGCTGTTAAATCCGGCAGAGAGGTCTACGGAAAATACATTGCGGAAAACGGCAGCGAGAGAGACATTGTATACCCCTGCATAGTAAAGGCGACAAACGGCGGATCTTCAGTAGGTGTCAGCATAGCAAATGACAGATCCGAGTTTGACAAAGCCTGCGATGAGGCATTTAAATACGATACAAAGGCCATTGTGGAGCAGTATATCAAGGGACGTGAGTTTGCGGTCGGTGTCATCGAAGGAAAAGCACTTCCCGTTATCGAGATCGCGCCAAAGCAGGGCTTTTATGATTACAAGAACAAATACCAGGCAGGAAGCACTGTTGAGACCTGCCCCGCGGATCTTACGCCGGAGCAGACAAAGACTCTGCAGAATGCAGCGGAAAGAGCCTTTACGGCTTTGAGATACAGAAGCTATGCACGTATGGACTTTATGATGGATGAGAAGGGTGAATTCTATTGCCTCGAGTGCAATACTCTCCCGGGAATGACGCCCACATCCCTCCTTCCCCAGGAGGCAGCTGTTATAGGAATCGGATTTGCAGACCTCTGCGAGAAATTGATCAAGTTGGCATACGACAATAAATAGCGGGAAATGATATGAATCTTACAGTAAGAGAAATAATAGAAGCCGTCGGCGGAGAAGCACATTTAAAGCCGTCGGCGGATGAAAATGAAAAAGTCACCGGCGTGGTGCTGGATTCAAGACTTGTCGCCGAGGGCGGCGTTTTTGTGGCCCAAAAAGGTGAGAGAGTTGACGGACATTCCTTTATCGGACAGGTGTTTGAAAAGGGTGTCAGCCTCGTCATCTGTGAGATGGATCCGGAGCAGACTTTCGTTTGCTTTGATACTCCCGCAGATGCCTGGGGAAGCTATGTACTGGTGAAGGATTCACTGGTTGCACTTAAGCAGATAGCAAAGGCATACAGACAAAATCTCCATATTCCCTTTGTGGGGATCACCGGAAGTGTGGGAAAGACCAGTACAAAGGAATTCATCGCCGGAGTATTGTCTGAAAAGTATAATGTATTAAAGACCGAGGGAAACTACAACAACGAGATCGGAGTTCCTCTCACTCTCTTAAAAATACGAGATGAACACGAGGCCGCGGTCGTGGAGATGGGTATCAGCGATTTCGGAGAGATGACCAGGCTGACAGAGATGGTGTGCCCCGATATCGCAGTGATCACCAACATCGGACAGTGCCATCTTGAGAACTTAGGGACCAGAGACGGAATATTAAAAGCGAAAACCGAAATCTTTAAATCCCTGAACAAGGACGGAAGAGCGGTGCTTTACGGGGGCGATGACAAGCTGGTGACTGTTCCGCCCGTGAACGGAAAAGAACCTGTATTCTTCGGAGAGACCGGATCTGTTAAAGCACTATGCGCGGAAGTGACCGGCTGCGAAGGCAGGGGCCTTTTGGGATCCAAAGCCGAAATAGCACTTAAATATTCCGGAAAGACTGTGTTTACCGGAGATGAAGTAAGCGTTGATGAAACCATCTCTGTAAATGTTCCACTTCCCGGACATCATATGGTCATAAATGCCGCTGCGGCATCGGCTGTTGCTTTATTGCTCGGACTGAATGCAGATCAGATCAAACACGGCATCGAGAATATGGGTACCATAGCCGGAAGAAACAATATTATAACCATTGGTGATATCACGGTTATAGATGACTGCTACAATGCAAACCCGGTTTCCATGAAATCCTCAATAGACCTTTTGATGCTGGCTCAGGGCAGAACCATAGCGATCCTCGGGGATATGTTTGAACTGGGAAAGAATGAAAAAATCATGCATTCCGATGTGGGAACATATGCCGTGGAGAGCGGAGTAAACACTCTTTTCTGCGTTGGTAATCTAAGCGAGAAGATGTACGAAGGTGCAAAGGAAACACTGGCATCCTTAAAGAAGGATCGGGATTCCGATATCAAAACCGAAAAAATATTGTATTGGAAAACAAGGGATGAACTGATCGAGGCGATCAGAGAAGATATTTCCACAGGAAAAAGAGATCTCATTCCCGCGGGCAGTTCTGTTCTGGTGAAGGCATCTCACGGTATGCATTTCGAAGAATTGGTAAATGCGCTGAAAGGCGTTTTTAAAGCCTGACAGCGCATGTGAATGCTTTTTCGTTTGTTTGTTATCTTGCGTTTAAGAAATCAGCGTATTCTGCTTTGTTTTTAATATATGTTTTCTGAATGATATCTCGGGTGATTTCCGAGATATTTTTTTGTTCCTCCTTTGACAACTCACCTGTCATGATGGGCTCGCCGTACTCAATGACCATGTTTTTACCGTGCATCCAGGGGAAGTGATCCTCCCAGACCTTGCCGGCGTTTATAATGGTGACAGGCACGATGGGACAGCCGGTTTTCGTGGCGATCTTAAAGGAACCTGCGTGGAAGGGGAGAAGCTCGTCGCTCTCCGCATCCCGGTTTCTGGTGCCCTCGGGGAAGATGCAGATGGATACGCCGCTCTTTACCAGATCGATGGATTTAAGGAGCATATCCATGCCGGAGCGGGGCTTCTTGCGGTCCAGGAACTGGCAGTTTAAGAGGAGCATCCAGATATTGAGAAGAGGAGCATAGAGGATTTCCTTTTTAGCCACATATCCCGTGGGATTTTTTACCAGCTGATAGGACACGATGGTGTCGAAGAAACCTCTGTGATTGTTGATATACAGCACGGGGCCGTCGGGAATCCGGTCGTGACCGATGACCTTAACCTTG
>CACXGM010000063.1 GCA_902767075.1 uncultured Lachnospiraceae bacterium | reverse complement strand
TTTACAGCGATCCCCACAGGGCCCGAAACATCGGTGCTCTTTACCTTACCGCGAAAGAGCATCATGAGGCTTCCGTAGGTTGCCTTTAGATTGTATCGCATTTCATACCAGGCGTATTTAAATGCGCCGAACCCCTGTACCTTAGCGAAGGTGGAGTTCTCAATACCCAGAAGATAGCGCCTCTCGGACTCAATATACTGAGGCTTTATCACCGCCATATCCCGCTCGCCGTCTCTCTCGTAAACTGTCAGGATATCTCCGCCCTTGTGGAGCATTGTATAAAGAAGCATATCCTCGTAAATGCATATCTTCTGCCCGTTCAGGGAAATGATCCTGTCCCCGTCCTTAAGACCCGCTGCCTCTGCGGCGCTTCCCTCAATGACATGGGTTGCCACCGGGTCTCTCACAGCGATGAGATTCACCATCACAAAGGCAATAATGAATCCCAGGATCATATTGAAAAGAGGTCCCGCTACCGTAACCGCCAGCCTCTTCCATACACTTGCCTCAAAATAGGGTCCGCCGTACTTGCCCTTTTCTTCGTTGTCCGCATCTGCGTCCTGAGGACCTGAGCTTTCCTTAGATACAGAACCGCTTAAACTCACGGCTCCGCCTGTCAATGCGGATGCTCCGGTTCCCAGAGCCTTCTTTGCTATATTGTCCTCGGAATCCTTATCCTCCAGTTCATCGGGCATATCAAAAACACATGCACCTCCCAGTGGAAGAAGCTTGATGGAATACTTTGTTCCGCCCTTTGTCCAGTGGATCAGGGTGGGGCCGAAGCCTACAAAGAACTCAACAACATGTATTCCGTTTGCTCTCGCAATAATAAAATGTCCGAATTCGTGGGATACTACCACAATTGAAAAGATCAGAAGAAACCAAAGAATGCTCACAAGCGTGTTCAGCATTTTTCGTATACCTCCCTCTCAGCTTCCAGGATCTGTGCAACAGAGGGGTTATCTATTGTTTTATGCTCGTCCATCGCTTTTTCTATGATCTCGTAAATATCCGTAAATCCAATCTTTCTATCCAGGAATCTTGCCACTGCCAGCTCGTTTGCAGCGTTGAAAACAGTGGGCATGCTTCCGCCCTCATTTGCAGCCTTGATTGCAAGAGAAAGTCCTCTAAACACATCCGGATCCGGCTTTTCAAAAGTCATTTCCGCTATTTCAAAAAGATTCAATTTCTTTCCGTTCATGGGAAGTCTGTCGGGATAAAACAGGGCATACTGAATGGGAAGCTTCATATCCGGAGTGCCCATCTGTCCGATGACTGCTCCGTCCTCAAATTCCACCGCAGAATGCAGAATGCTCTGGGGATGAACCACAACCTGAACCCCGGAAACAGGTACATCAAAAAGCCACCGGGCCTCCATCACCTCAAGCCCTTTATTTACAAGGCTCGCAGAGTCAACGGTGATCTTTCTGCCCATGGACCAGTTGGGGTGCTTAAGAGCGTCCTCAACCGTTTTGCCTTTAAGCTGCTCCGCGGTCATGCCTCTGAAAGGGCCGCCTGACGCAGTGAGCAGTATCTTTTCGATCCGATTGTGTCTCTCTCCGTTTAAAGACTGGAAGATGGCAGAATGCTCGCTGTCCACCGGCAGTATCTTTACCCCTTTTTCCTTAGCAAGGGGCATAATGATATGTCCTGCACAGACAAGAGTCTCCTTGTTGGCAAGGGCAATATCCTTTCCTGCCTCGATAGCGGCTATGGTGGGTCTGATACCGATCATTCCCACTACTGCCGTAAGAACAATATCGGCCTCAGGGAGCGTTGCCGCCTCCATAAGACCGTCCATTCCGCAAAGAACTTTTGTTTCGCAATCAGTGATGCGAACCTTCAGGTCCTCTGCCGCCGTCTCCGACCACATAACTGCCAGAGCCGGCCTATATTTTCTGACCTGCTTTTCCATAAGCTCTGAGTTTGTTCCCGCACACAGAGCCAGAACAGAAAGCCTGTCACTGTAATTATCCACCACTTCAAGAGTCTGGGTACCGATAGAACCGGTGGAGCCCAGAACAACTATCTTTTTACTGTCCATAAAGTCCCCTGTTCTCTCTTTTACGAACAACTGTTACTGATTGAAACTGTTCAATATCAGCAATAATGAAAGAACATATACCGCCGGTGCAGTGGAGATCATAGAATCAAAGCGATCCATTATTCCGCCGTGACCGGGGATAAGCTTTGCATAATCTTTAAAACCTTTATTTCTTTTGATACCGGATGCAACCAGGTCACCCAGCATTCCGATAAGCCCGCCCACAAGTCCGATAGCCGCTGCTATAAGGAAAAAGTACGGCATTTCACTGTGAACTTCGGGAAGCTTATTCTTGACGTAAAAGTACCCGTATACTCCGCTGATGATACCGCTTGCCAGTATGCCTCCGATGCAGCCCGCAAGCGATTTGTTGGGCGAAAGCACGGGAAAGATCTTCTTTTTTCCGAAGGCGCTGCCGATGAGATATGCAAAAGTATCACATCCCCAGGAGCTTATAAGGATAAACCAGATCAAAAAAGTACCAAGCTCCGAAGATCTGGTCAGATAGATAAAGGAAAGCATTACGGGACAATAGATAAACGAAAAGGCTATTGCGGCGATCCTGTCAATGGGAACCTTGGGGAAGCTGAATACGTACACAAATAAAATGGCGATAACAAAGCAGGCCACCACCATAAAAAGATATCCTATATCCTTTGTCAGTACCATTATTATGTAATATGCAAGAATGGTGATAAATCCGATAATATCGAGATAATCCACCTTTTTCTTAGCGGGAAGAGGCACTCTCTCTTCCCCGGGGACCGCATTTTTACAGGCAAAAGCCTTGCTGAGCTCCCAGGATCCTATTATCGAGATCAGAAGAAGCGCGCCTGCAAGATAATATCCACCCAGAATAAAAAGTAAAACCTGAAGTGCAAGAAGGGTGATGGCGCTGATAGCTCTTTTAATAAACATCAAATACTCCTAGTAATGCTGATTAATCTTGCGAAATGAATCATTTTTTCAATCCGCCGAACCGTCTTTCACGGCTGTTATATGCGTCTATGGCCTTTTCAAGCTCGGCCCTGTTAAAATCGGGCCATGCCACATCCGCAAAATAAAACTCTGTATAGGCAAGCTGCCAAAGAAGGAAATTGGAGATCCTCTGTTCTCCGCAGGTGCGGATCAAAAGATCCGGATCGGGTATTCCTGCAGTATCAAGCTCGGCAGATATCATGTCCTCTGTGACCGATTGCGGGTCTATCTCCCCTGCAGCGGCTTTTACGGCAATCTTCGAAACCGCACGTCTTAGTTCATCCCGTCCGCCATAGTTGATGGCTATCTGGAAGTGAAGTCCTGTGTTTGATGCCGTATCGCGCTCCAGATCCTCAATGCTCTTAATGATGTCCGGTGCAAGCTTGGTCCTGTCACCTATAACCTGAATATGTACATTATTCTTTGCCGCCTTGCGAAGGCTGCCCACCATGTATTTGCGGAGAAGTCCCATCAATGCCGTAACCTCATCCTGTGGTCTGGACCAGTTCTCCGTGGAAAATGCATATACGGTAAAATACTTGATACCGATCTCGTCCACGATGGTAAGCATATCCTCCACCACCTGAGCGCCCTTTACATGGCCTGCATTTCTGGGAAGTCCTTTTGCCTTTGCCCAGCGTCCGTTACCATCCAGAATGATGGCAACATGCTGCGGGATCTGTCTTTCCATAGACACCTCCGGGGACCCGATCAAACGGTCATCAGTTCTTTGGTCTTTGCCTCAACAAGAACATCGATGTCCTTGATATACTTGTCGGTGATCTTCTGAAGATCATCCTCAAGACCCTTGATCTCGTCCTCGGATACCTCGCCCTTGCCCAGCTTCTTGAAGGCATCATTGCCGTCGCGGCGCACATTTCTCACTGCAACCTTGGCATCTTCAGCCTTCTTTTTGATATCCTTTACCAGTTCCTTACGACGGTCCTCGGTGAGCTCGGGGAATACCAGTCTGATAACGTTTCCATCGTTGGTGGGGTTGATACCGATATCGGAGGTAAGGATTGCCTTCTCGATATCCTTTAACAGGCTTTTCTCCCAGGGAGCGATCTGGATGATCCTGGCCTCGGGAACGGTAACATTTCCTACCTGCTGGATGGGGGTGGGAGTTCCGTAATAATCTACACGAAGCTTGTCGAGAACATGGGGATTTGCTCTTCCTGCGCGGATGGCGGCAAAATCTGCCTCAAGATGCTCGATAGCCTTTGTCATTTTTTCGTCGTAACTTTTGATTCTTTCGTCCATTTTTGTTTTACCTCTGTATCCTATTACTTTTAAACGGTAACCTTTGTGCCGTGGAATTCACCCTTGAGGGTGTTTACTATGCTGTTTTCTTCATTAAGTCCGAATACCCACATAGGCATATGGTTGTCTCGTGCAAGAATGGATGCAGTCATATCAACAACCTGAAGGTTCTTTTCGATAACCTCATCTATTGAAACTTCTGTATATTTCTTTGCAGCGGGATTCTTTGCAGGATCCGAATCATATACACCGTCAATGGATTTTGCAAGGAGGATAACATCCGCATCAACCTCTATGGCCCGGAGCACCACTCCGGTATCGGTGGAAAAATAGGGATGTCCAGTTCCGCCGGCAAAGAAAACCACCTGGCCGTGGGCAAAGTATTTGTTTGCTCTGTCCTTTGAAAAAAGCTTGGTAAAGGATCCGCACTCAAAAGGAGTCAGGACATTTGTCATCATACCTACGCTCCTGAATATCTCGGAAACATAGATACAATTCATTATGGTTGCGAGCATACCGATCTGGTCTGCCTTTGTCCTGTCGATGTTCTCGCTGGAACGACCGCGCCAGAAGTTTCCGCCGCCGGTAACGATACCAACCTCAATTCCGTCATCAACAAGCTGCTTAACCTGAAGTGCCACCTTTCTGACGGTTTCCTCGTCAAAGCCTGTCTTGTTGGGGCCGGCAAGGGCCTCGCCACTAAGTTTCAATAAAATACGCATATTATTTCTCCGTGATTATTTCTCGCTTTTGCTCTTTTTACCGGGAATATTGTCGGGCTTGTAATCATCAAAGAAGGATGTGGGGCTGACATCGGCATAGCACTGAGAGCACATACCCTCGATAGCTGCACCGTTGTTGATCTGCACTGACTTTGAACGGATATTACCCATTACGATAGCTGATGAATCCAGGATAACGGGGCCCTGAATATCGATATCACCCTTTACAGCTCCCGCTACAGCGGCTGAGAAGCCTGTGATGTTTCCCACGATAACCGTTCCCGCACCGATCTTGATGGATGACTCGGAAGCAATGTCTCCGGTGATCTTTGCATTCTCCGCAAAAATCTCATGAGCCTTGGAATTGCCGGTTACATGTCCGGTGATATTGAGCTTACCGTTAACATCAATGTTACCTTTAACATTTCCGAGGATCTCGAGAGAACCTTCTGTGGAAATATCACCGTTTACAGTCATGCCAAGAGTGATGACTGAAGTTTCATCTGAATGATTTACATTGCTATCCATTTTACTGTCTGCTCCTTTATAATTATAATCTTCGTAACTGTTATCTTCCTCTGCCTCTGCGGGCTCCTCCGCAGTCTCAAGTTCTGCTGCCGCAGCTTCCATATCGGCAAATACACTGTCTACAGCTGACTCTGCCTCGCTGACACCGTCACCTGCGGATGCGCTCTCCTCTGTCTGCGTACCGTCTCCGAGCGCTTCCTGAAGAAGGCTCTCATACTCGGCCTCGTTTAAAGATCCGGTATTTGCTTCCTCCGGCACTGCTTCCGCTTCGCCGATACCCGACTCGTCAATGGAATCAAGCATAGCGGAGATGTCCGGAATATCCGTTGTTTCCTCTGTGGTTACTTCAGCGCCCGTCTCGGTTTTCTCCGCAGCTTCTTTTGTTTCTTCACCGGGAAGAAGCTCGTTTACAGCCTGAGACAGGTCCTGCTTAAGGTCTCCAAAAAAACCCATTTAATGATCCTCCGTATATTATTCTATTATCTTTCTGATTATTGTCTAAAACTATTCTATATGCCTGATGAGCTCTGTATCCGAAGTGATGGGCAGGATCACCGTATCCTCCATGGACAGGATCTTTTCGATGATCATGGGAAGAGCCTGGACCGTAGTCGGTCTCACCAAAGAATCATGCATCAGGATCACGGATGTGCTCCTGTTTTCAATGCCATTTATGGAATTCCGGTAAATGCGGTCCGCGCTCAAAAGCTCGTTTGTGGCATCGCCGGAAGAAACGTTCCAGTCAAAATATGTGATGCCGCGGTCGTCCAGAATATTGATAAACCTGTGCATATCAAGGCTGCTCACCGCATTGGAACTGCCTCCCGGGAATCTGTAAAACTGTGGCTGCACTCCCGTGGCCTCCAGAAGAAGATCCGATATCCTGTCCAGATCATCCGTGAAGTTTTCCTCGGATGCATATATCTTTGAGTACACATGGCTGTAGGAATGCATACCCAGGGTATGACCCTCTTCCACTATCCTCTTGTACAGTTCTATATCACTGTCCTTTTCTTTTCCAACTACGAAAAAGGTGGCTTTGACACCGTATTCATCAAGAATATCCAGAATATCATCCGTGTAGTCGCTGGGGCCGTCATCAAAGGTAAGATATACCTTGTGAGCCGCTTCCCCTACTTCTCCCGAAGAGGAAAAGCTCCAGACATAATCGTCCGTCAGCACATCACCGCCCGATACATCCTCCGATACGGGAAGGAGCCGTTCCGCCACATTATCATTTGGGGTGGTTTCATTCTCCGAAGCATCCGCCACCGCTGTCAGGCTATCCTGCATCCCATCCGGTGCAAACATTTCCGGGTATGCGTCCAGCAGAGCCAGTCTGCCGCTTTCGATCCTGCCAAGGTCCCCGTATGTGCCCAGCTTCATGTTCGCCATCTCTTTTGCAAGATAGTCCACACGGGCCTGTATTTCCGACTGCCGTACCAGCAGTATCACACTAACGATATTCGGGAAAACAAGAAGAAATACAGCCAGGGCAATGATCACTTTCTTGATCACGCCGACCCGTCCGCCGCTTTTTTCGGAAACGCCTTCGGTCATAAAATACTTTCCTCGATTCTTCTGTTCTCACACCTCTCAACAGTATAACATATCTGCATAAAAGCAAAAAGAGGTTTTTGAGCATTTTTTGCATTTCTTCCGCTTGCTAACTTCACCCTCATATACTATAATTCAATGGGTTAGCTATATATTTTTACAGAAATGAGGATTACCAAATGAGCTTCGAATTCATTAAAAAGCTCCCCACCCCCGACGAGATCAGAGAACAGTATCCCGTTCCGGAGGAGGCCATCAGCGCCAAAGCTGCCAGAGACGCCCAGATCCGCGATGTTATCACCGGGAAAAGTGACAAATTCCTGGTTATCATCGGTCCCTGTTCAGCTGACAATGAGGATGCTGTTTGTGATTATGTAAACCGCCTTGCTTCCATAAACGATAAGGTAAAGGATAAACTGATACTTATCCCCAGGATTTACACCAACAAGCCCCGTACAAACGGCGGCGGGTATAAGGGCATGGTCCACCAGCCCAATCCCGAGAAGGGTGTTGATTTCCTGGCGGGACTCATTGCCATCAGACATATGCACATCCGTGCCCTCAAGGAAACAGGTCTCTCTGCTGCGGATGAGATGCTCTACCCCGAGAACTGGAGATACCTTTCAGACCTTCTCTCTTATGTGGCGGTAGGTGCACGTTCCGTTGAGGATCAGCAGCACAGACTTACCGTAAGCGGATTTGATGTTCCCTCGGGAATGAAGAATCCCACCTCGGGTGATTTCTCCGTTATGCTGAATTCCGTATTTGCCGCTCAGCATCCTCATTCATTTATATACAGAGGATGGGAAGTAAATACCAGCGGAAATGAGCTGGCTCATACCATTCTTCGCGGCGCAACGAACAAGCACGGAAACAACACTCCCAACTATCACTACGAGGATATGATCAGACTCCTGGATATGTACAACAGCATGGATCTGAAGAATCCCGCATGTGTGGTTGATACAAACCATTCAAACTCAAACAAGCAGTTCAAGCAGCAGATCAGGATTGCAAAGGAAGTGATGCATAACCGCCGCCTGAACCCCGATTTAAAGAACCTGGTCAAGGGCCTGATGATCGAGAGCTACATTGAGGAAGGAAACCAGAAGATCGGCGAGCACATCTACGGAAAGTCCATCACGGATCCATGCCTCGGATGGGAAGATTCCGAGAGGCTCATCTATGATATAGCCGAGAGCGTATAAACATATCAGATCAAAGAGTTGCTTTGCAACTCTTTGCGCGCCGATGCGCAGATAAAAAAAGCGGATCCCCCCATCGGGAATCCGCTTTTTCGTCTGCACTATTTAATTATCACAAGTTCCTGCTTTTTATCTACTTTAACTCTTCTATCAGTTTACAGGCCTCTTCATCCATAACCTCCTCAAGACTCTTGATAGAGTCAATAAGGGAAATGAATCTGAGATAGCCGATCCTTTTTACCACATTGTAGAGATAATCGTTTAAGATCTCCTGCTGCTCCCCCATCAGCCTATGTCCGGTTTCGGAAAGTCTGATGTAAGTCCCCTTCTCGTCATGCTCCCAATAGATGTATCCTTTGGTCTGCAGCCTCTTAACTCCTGTGGACACCTGGCTCATGGTCATATTAAACTGCTCGGTGAGAGACGTCAGATAAATGGGC
>CACXGM010000062.1 GCA_902767075.1 uncultured Lachnospiraceae bacterium | reverse complement strand
CTGAGTCTTGATAAGCTCTATCCGTGAACCTGCCAAAATACACTTCACATCATATTGAGCCTCCGTCCCCGCCCACATTAAAAGGATCAATGCCTTGTATACATCTGCCAAAGGCTCCGTCCAGGTATAGACTGATATCACTGCACCCAGTACCTCAGCGATCTCACACTTTTCCTCATCCGAGAGGATATACAGATAATCGATGGCAAATCTGATACCCAGTATCCTCCCCACTATCGATACAAAATTATCCATGTCAGCCCCCAGACCCGTAATCATATATTCGATCTGGTATTTCAGGGCATCATCTTTTCCTTCGCTTCTGTAACGGCCGAAGTATTTCATCAGGTATTCCTGGAATACAAAGCGTTCTATTACATCCTCAAATCCATTTTCATCCTCAAGCTTCAGATTCCCTGAATTGATCATCCCTTCTCTCTTTCGCGAAGAAAAGAGTTGGCTTTTATCTATAGTGTTTTGTGACAGTTCATTTACATCCTCGACATACTGGTATAGCAGCAACGGATTAGTCAACTGTGTGGCATTCCTTGTAGGATTTGTATCCACCACCTCTACCTGCCTTGAAGTATCAGCAGGGAGTTGTTTTTCCGTCTCTCCGGCTTCATCTTTTTGACTCTCCCGATTCTGCTTATCCTCCAAGGCAGCTGCCTGCCCGCTGTTTACCTGCGATTGAAGCTCACTCATTTCACCGTTCAAGTCCATTGATTCAAGCTTGTTTTCCGTGATATACTTTGCACTTTCCACTATCTCCGTGATCAAGTCTATTCCGATATCATCCTTAAGTGCTTCGTAGGCCCTTCGCCTGAATACTTCCCCTCTTTCGTCGGACAGGTATAACACTCCCTCCAACTCAGCATTTTTTGCGCCAAGAGAAAGAAAATCCCTGTACAATAGTGATGAAAGAAAAAAATCCGATCCACTGAGATTCTTGTTAAGATAGTTTGCCAGGTGGGACTCTGTGTTTTCCAAAGAAGCTCTCTCTGTTCCGTATGAATCTTCTATGGCGAAAATATTAAACTGCTTAGCCAATTCCCTATGGTACTCGGCCATTATGCTATCCACAGCTATATTGCTCGCCAAAACAGATTCCATCCTGACCGCGCCGTATCTTGCTCCCTCTATAAGAGTAAGGCACAGGGAAAGAAGGACGGACATGGTGAGGGTAAGAAAAACTGTCATGTAACCATCGGTTATATCATTTCTCCTGATCGTATTTTCTTCCCTGTACGCTCTCGTACTCATTCCCTTCTTTCCCCTCCTTATTCCCGATCAGAAATCATCCGTTCGGTTTGTGATCTTTTTAAACAGACTGTTTACTATACCCGTGATCTGGGTTCTGAAGATTATTACCAACCCCACAAGAACAACTATGATCAATATGATCTCCACAGTCCCCATACCGTCCTCATCTCTTAACAGATCGTTCCAATCTCTCAGTTCCATACCTTGCTCCTCCTTGTCTATAGATTCATATTTGAAAAAGCCGGAAGCAGGATCATCACCATGACCACCATCAGCATCATAACCATTGGCAATAATAGTTTGGTTACTGCCTCCTCCCCTGCTTTTTTACAACTTTGTATTCGCTGTTCGGAAGCATTCTCTGCCTCCTCTCTCAATCTTTCCAAAAGGTTACTGCTTCCTCTTTTCAGATTTTGCCCCAACAGTGTTGATAGTCTGATATACTCCTGCAGTCCGCATCTTCTTCCAAATCTGAAATAGCTTTCTGCCTCGGAGATACCGCTTCTCATTTCCCTGCAGGAAAAGTTCATCTCTTCATACACAGGATCCGACTTTGGATCTCCTCCCGCAGATACTTTCTGAAATGCGGCTCTCACCGTCATGCCGGCGCCGATATACAATGTCAGTTTGTGCAGGATCTCGGGATATGACCTTTTGAGTTTTTTCTTTTTCTCTTCCAGCTTGGTATTCAGATCTCTGTCCGACATTTTGAATATCACCACAGCGATCAGTATCACTGCCGCAAAAACATAGAGACTGTAATCCTTAACCGACTCACTCCATCTGATCGTTTTACCATCGAACGAATCCGGCAAAACAAATTCTTCCCGGGATATGCTTTCTCTCTCAGTCTCATTTATCAGTTTTTGTAATCCCTTGATAAAGCTTTCTTCCTCAGAGTATTTTCGAGGTACCAGCTTAATCTTGAATTCGTGTACATACTCTTGTCCCCCATATTTAATCCTTGCTGTCATTACTATATCGCAGGGGGCCTCCACCTCCGTAACCTTCCCGGATCCGGCTCCCACCAGACCCGTGTCCGAGCTGCTCCACTCAACAGAAAAAGGATAGCCATCCACACCTCTCACAAGATTCAGATCATCGGTCACCTCATCAAGAGATCTGTTTTTTCCTGCAAGAGCTTTCCCAAGTTTTTCATAGAATCCCGGAAGGATCTCCTCTATTTCTTCTTCTGTGAGTCTTTTGGGATTTAAGGTAAATCCCACCTGCCAATCCCCCTCATCTGTCTGCGCATCCAAAAGGTACTGCGTCGCTTCTCCGTTAAAATCCTGCCTTTGGATGGTTCCGTTTTTTAACGTATCTTTGGAGCCACCGGTAAGATGCATCCCTGTTGCCAGCAATGTCCCCACATATACGACCAGCAAAGACAAGGATATCTTCCCAACAAGATAGTTTCTGTACAGAAGTTCTTTTTTCTCCCCTGGGCTAAGCTTCGATAAGGTACTCATCACCTCATTTTTATTGCTGCCGAGCCTCGTAGGTCCCGCACGTCCCCCGGGAATAATACGCTTATTGATGCGTGCGGCAATATATAGGATCTCCAGGGATATACCATCAAAGATTCCAAATATACCCTTTCTTCTGTCCCCATCCAGTCCCCTCGATTGAAGGTACAAAACGCCATATATAAAAGTGACCAGAATAAATACTATTCCCACTTCCTACATCTCCCTCTCCAGCTTTCCGAGAATCCTTTCTCCCAAAACAAAGCCTGTCACATATACTGCAAGACACCCCGTCATAATGGCTATCCCTCTGAGGTTTCCATACAGACTGTCGAAATACCCTCTGTTCCCGATATCGATATATATCACTATTCCAAAGGGAACGATCTTCATGATATTCTGCTCAAGCCTTCTTCCGCTGAGAACTGTCTGCATCTCCGTTCGTGCATCGATATCCCTGCTGATCAATTCCGCGGAGGTTCTGATGATCTCGGCTATCTTTCCACCGCTTCTGTTTGCGATCTCAAACACTCTTGCAAACTGCTCTATGTGCGTGCTTCCGGATCTTTCAGCCATATCCAGCAATATGTTTTCAAGGGGCACATTCATCACCAGTCCCCTCCTCATAACAGATAGCTCTCTTACTATAAAGGACTCTTCTCCAAACATTCTCTTCATGTCGCTTTCACTTTCGCGGAAAGCATTCTCCACAGAATACCCTGCTCTTATAGCGGTTGAAACAGACAAAATACATTCTTTAAACTGTTTCTCCAGATTCTCGCGGTTTTTCTTTATATTCGAAGCCTTAAGTTTTCTGTAAAACATCACTCCGAAAACGGACAATGGTATCACCGCCAGTATATTTCTATAGAAAAAATAAGATAACAGAGCCACCACCCCGAGGCATTCCAGCATTGCAAACAGTTTCTCACCCTTCCCCCAGATCGGACGGTGATAGTCCGGCGCATCTAAGTTTTCCTGTTTCTTTGAGTTTTCCTTTTCTTTGAAGGGCACCAAGAACCCTTCCTTCAAGGGAAGTCCCCGTTTCCACAAATCCGAAAAGCTCTTTTGTAATGATCTCCCCATTCTCGTACCCCACAACCTCCGAAATCTCCATAACCTTTCTCGATTTATCCCTCAATCTCCCCAGATGAACTATGATATCCAGCCCCGAAGCTATCTGTTTCTTTATGGCTTCCAGCGGAATGTCCGCTCCCATGAGCACCATATTTTCCAGTCTGGAGAGCATGTCCTTTGCACTGTTGGCATGTCCCGTTGACATGCTGCCGTCGTGTCCCGTATTAAGACTCTGGACCATATCCCAGCTCTCAGCCCCTCTGACCTCTCCCACAATGATCCTGTCGGGACGCATTCGCAGAGACGTTCGTATCAGATCCCTGATAGTCACCTCGCTGCACCCTTCGGAATTGCTGTTCCTTGTCTCCAGCCTTACCAGATTCGATATTCCCTGGAGCTGCAATTCTGCGCTGTCTTCAATCGTGATGACTCTTTCATCTCCGGGAATGAACCCTGACAAAACGTTGAGAAATGTAGTTTTTCCGCTTCCGGTCCCACCGCTGATGAAAATGTTATACTTTGCCATCACCAGGATCTTTAGAAACTCCGCTGCCTCCGCGGTGATGGACCCGCCGGTGATCAGCCCGTCCATAGTGATGGGCTTGTCCGGGAAACGCCTTATGGTAACGATAGGTCCGTTTATGGCAATCGGGTTCATCACCACATTTACTCTGGCTCCGTTAGATAATCTGGCATCCACTATGGGCGAGGCTTCATTCACCACGCGATTACAGCCGGATACTATCTGCTGGATCACATCTCTCAGTTTGTCCGCGGATTCAAACTTTTCGTCTATCTCCCGCAAGGCTCCTTTTTGTTCAACGAAAACATGATCCATACCGTTTATCATGATCTCCGTAACAGAGGGATCATCAACGAAGCTCTGAAGAATATCAAGGCGTCTTAAAGAATCAAAGATCTCCTTATGAAGTCTCCTCCTCTCCCTGATACTGAGAAGTGGCACCTCCGAGGATTCCAGCATCACCTCGTTTATGATGTCGCTGACTTCCTCATCCGTGAAATCTCTTCTGAAATCTATTCTCTCCTGTGTTTTCTCCTTCAGGATATTTTTAAGTTCACCGAAATCCACTTACAAGATCTCCCCCAGTTTACTTCTGATATAATCTGCCACATCCCCCCTGGTGTATTGCTCCGCTGTGATGGGGATATATCGAAACTTCGGAAATACAAATCTTTCCATCTTCTCTATAACATCCTTGTACTCGTACCTTAGCATCATGTTTTCGTACTGAGACATCTTTATCTTTGCGTACTGATCATCCCTGGTTATGGTATACACCCGGTTACAGATACGCAGAATGTCCGGGATCCCCTGGATGCAATCCGTCAGATCCATGATCACATAGTCATACATATCTGTTTCACTTATCTTTTTTAATAGATTCATCCATTCCGCATCCGTGATCGTCAGAAGATTCTGCCCATACCTGATCGGAGGCACATAGTCCATTTCCCCCACTCTCTTAAGCATGGTCTGCAAATGTAGTCCAAACTTTTCACTGTCAACATTTAAAAAATAGACCAGATCCGACAGATCGTTTTCCCCATCCTTTGATAAAAACTCTGCAATACCGCAGTACGATTCGAAATTCAGATACAGTGTCCTGTGCTTCTCCGCCAGAAGTTCACTTAAAGTGACCGAAAATGTAGTCTGCAGACACCTCTTTACAGGTGAATACACTCCTATGAATTTTGTCTTATTTCCGGCGGTTATTCTGCTCGGCAGTTCCCCCGCTATCTCCAGATAATGCTGTATCAGATGCTGCAACACTATTTCGGCTGCCTGGTATTTATCTACGGACTCCGCAGCATTTTCCACCACAAATCCCGATTCATTCAGCACTATGATCTTCTTTGGATCCAGAAGCTTTAATCTATCCGAGTATGAACCTTCCGATACGACCAGCATGGATATAGTCTCGCAGTTTTCTTTTTCAAAGAGCTCCTCTTCGTCAGTATACGCGTGGATCCTCCAGGGCAATCCCGGATAGTTTCTCATATAATCCGACATCAGAAGTGTGTACTCTTCTTCGATATCATATAAAATGAGCAAAGGCTCACTTTCCCTTATCCCCTTCAATAGGCACCTCCCCAAAACAACAGTGCACTTATCAGCATCGGTCCGCTCATGGCGATGCCGCTTTTTATTTTTGCCTCTCTGTCTCTTATGTAAAGCGACGGACCGGCCCTTCTCCTCAGCAGATCCTCGCTGCTGTTTTTAAGATATCTCCATAGATATCTCCCCCTCTCATGTATGTTCTTGTCTGCGATCATCTTTATGATGGCAAAGACTGCCCCTGCCACGAAACAAAAGAACACATAAAGTAATGCCTTCCTTCCCTCAAAGAAGCCACTGCTGATGGCCATCAGCTTTACATCTCCTCCTCCGATCATCCCCAGTTTGAAGAAAACATATAAACCGGCCACCACAAAGAATACCGTCAATAAATACCTGACTACCGAGATCCATGACCCTTGCATATAGGAATTCAATATACCGAATCCAAAAACGGTCATCTGCAAAAAGTTCGGGATTCTCCTGTAGGAATAGTCCCACAGACAGGCAATGCCCAAAAAAAGGTACAAAAATACCATAATGCTCCCCCTGTCTCTTAATTAAGTTTCCCTTTTGGTTTTGTGGCGATACGCCTTTTAAGAAAAAACAGCCAGAACTTTTGGAATGGAAGCTGCCGTATACCGGTGCCGCCTAACTGCCTGTTTGAATGTAACGCTGATTATAGACGCGGTTTTTTCAATCCGCAAGAGCTTTTTTAAAAGAAAATTTTTTTCGTAAAAAATGACGATAAAACGGTATTCCGCAAAATAAACAAATAGCTGCAACCCCGTAGTTTTAGGGGTTACAGCTATTGTAAAAGTGCATAAAAACGGTTATTTCCCGATTCTTTTCATCTTATTAATATGGTCACACGAGATATCCTCTGTTGGTATTGGTGCTGAGGCTCTCTATCAGTTCCTCTTTTCCGTATGTGAGACCTGCAAATACGCTCTGTGAATTTCCCATCACAGGTCCGTTTTTGTTTTCTCCCGATATCTGATCATATGCATCGCGCAAAGGTTTCAAAACCTTTTCCACCTCTGTGAGTCCGTCGGCGTCAAGTCTTGCCTCGCTGGCGCCTATCACCCTGAGGCAATAGTTATAGAGCTGTCTGAGATTTCCTGCCAGTTCATATTCCATATTCAGGCTGTTTACAAGCTCACTCATGCAGCCCTGAAGGCTTCCGACAGCGGAATGAAATGCATCCACGTCCTTTTCGGCTCCCTGTAAAGCGGCCTTTGCATCCTCTATATAAGCGAGAGCGATATCGTATATGATCACCACCATCTCCGTAGAGTTGGCCTGACTGATCCGTCTCGTGAAGCTGAGTTTCTTTTCGTTATCCATCCGCACCACCTAACCAATGGTTAATTGTCACACTATCGATCACTGTAAAAGCTGGAGCACCATGGAGGGGCGCTCATTTGCCTGAGCCAGAACAGAGGTGCCTGCCTGAACTATGACATTCTGAGTGCTATACTGTGTCATTTCCTCTGCCATGTCTGCGTCCATGATACGTGAGTAAGCGCTGGTCATATTCTCTTCCAAAACACCCAGGTTATCGGATGTTGATTCAAGTCTGTTCTGATATGCACCGAGCTTACCTCTCAGACCGCTGACAAACTGGGTCGCACCTTTGATCCTGTCGATCGCATCCTTCGCGCATTCCTCTGTCTCAACACAGATGCGGGAAATACCGAGGTTTCCGAGGGATATTGCTGGTATCTCAACTGCTACGATCTGGCCTTCGTTTGAGCCGGTCTGCAGTCTCATGGGGCCGATATCCGTGCAGGTAATTCCGATACCTGATACGCTACCAGCCATTATTTCGTGAGAATCCGGACTTGCAAATACGGTATTCTCGTCAATCTCAAGAGTCATTTCAAATCCCGAACCATGGCTCAGAGTTACGAAATTGTCTATCATGGTAACATTGTAGTCGCTAAGTGATGATGAAGGGAATGCCCCTCCGAGAGTCATGGATGTGATCTCTCCTCTGCCGGGAGCGGATCCTCTTGTCCAGGAAAGATTTGTTATCTCGTATTCTCCGGGATCTACCTCGGAATTTATGGTGCTGACTCTTACCTGTGGAGCACCGGTACCTGACAGATTTCTGCTGTATGCCTTGTAATCATAGGTTCCGTCCAGGAGGTTCTGTCCGTTGAACTGGGTAGCCTTCGATACTCTTTCGATCTCTTTTTTAAGTTCTTCGATCTCGTCCTGAATGATAGCTCTGTCTTCGAAGGTATTGGTTCCGTTGGCTGCCTTGGTAGCAAGCTCGGTCATACGATGAAGCATATCGTGAACTTCCGAAAGCGCTCCGTCTGCGCTCTCGATCACGGAGATACCGTCGTTTGTATTCTGCTTGGCAACACCGGTACCGACGATCTGGCCGTTCATTCTCTTAGCCATAGCCAGACCGGCGGGGTTGTCCTTTGCATTATTGATTTTTAATCCTGAGGATAATCTCTGAATAGATTTAGAAAGCGCGTCGTTGCTGTTAGAAAGTGTGTTATTCGCAAGCATTGCGGATACGTTGTAATTGATTCTCATGATGGCTCCTTTCACGGCTTTTAGCCTGCCGCAGGTCATCACGCATAAAGCTTACTGCGCATCACCCACAGC
This sequence comes from uncultured Lachnospiraceae bacterium, assembly GCA_902767075.1. Taxonomy (GTDB): domain Bacteria; phylum Bacillota; class Clostridia; order Lachnospirales; family Lachnospiraceae; genus AC2028. The sequence continues at coordinate 9,871 of CACXGM010000062.1, read as the reverse complement.
CTGCAGGAACAGTCTCGTCACCTGCAATAGTATTCTTCTTTCAGATCCATCTGAGTCGGCTGCCTTGGCATCCTTGCCTTGGCTGTTATCATTTTCGTAGAGATTCGCTTTTCCAGCGAATTTATCTTTGTTTATCACCGGAATATTTCCTGTTGTAATATCCGATGAAACGAAATACTCTTTAAGAGTTTCAGTCAATATATCGGCAGCGGTCTGCATTTTCTTAAGGGTACTTTCGCTGTTTTGTGCTATATATCCTTCCAGAACTCCCTTTGATATCTCAAAGAATCCTTCCACATCTTCATTGTCTATGCGGGTGCTTATGTTCACTCTTGCATTTCCGTGTGCTCTCTTGAAGCTGATGTGAACCTTTGAGATCTCGTCACCAAATTCCATCGGGATAATATAATCTCTGTCTTCAAGAGTGTCCGTGCTCCTGCTTATCTTTGCAGAAAGACGCAGCTGCTTGTTCACCAGGCTCATTGCTCTGACATCAATATAACTGTCCGCGAACATCGTCAGTTCCTGTGTAAACCCTTCAAGCTTTTCCGTCTCCTCTTCGTACACACGGTCAAAATCTTCTGAAGAAAGAGCCTCTTTCATTTTCTCCGATGCTTCCTTGACTTTTTCTTTTCCCTTTTCATACTTTGTGATCTCTTCGTACAGATTGGATTCATTCTCTATGAGCGTATCCATTGTAAGAAGATTATCCGCCGTCATGGAAATATCTTTTTCTGCCAGCGTCTGTGCAGCTGCTCTGCTGACATTTGCCGCATTTCTGAGTTCTTCGGCGAGCTGTGCATTTCTCTCAGCATCATATGCCGTAGCAATCTGTTCAGTGATACTTATACCTGTACGGATCAGGTCCGTGGTACCGCCAAATCCTTCATCGATCCTTACATCCACCCTGCTTAATCTGCGGGTTCTTGCAGCAGATAACAGATTTTCAAAGGAAAGCTGTGCCTGCTGGTTTAATACAGTTCCGATGGCCGCTCCGTCAGCCTTTTCAACCTGATGAATGAGTCTGTAGATTCCGATATAGGATTCCCTCTCTTCGGGTGTGATATTTTCCTGCATCTCAAGGCCGTAGAGGAACTCGCTATAGCTCTTGGCTGCGCTCTCATAACCGCCTGTCTGCTGTGTGTCAAAATATGTCGAAAGCTCAGCAAAGCTGGTTTCAAGAGGATTGATACCATCTCTTATCATATTAAGGACACTTGCGGGAGTCATCCTCTCTATGATTCCGCGGACCATACTGTCAGCTGCTGCGATCCTGGCCACATTTTCTGTGCTCACTTCCATATGGTTATAGCCCAGGATCCTGATGGCACGCAGATTTTCATCACTCTTCTCTATTCCGATCTCATCCGCAAGCGAGGAAATGTTTGCAAAGGCTTTTTTGATATTATCTCCCAGATCCGAACGAGGTGCCGTCATAAGAGCTTCGTATGTTTCTCCCGCCTTTTCGTAAGTATCTTTAAGACGTATTCCCGTATCCCTAAACTCACCGACGGTTATATCCTCCGCAGACCTTGATGCAAACATTCCAAGATTTGCGGCAGGTACCAGACGGATCTCTTCAACCGACTCATTTACCTCATTCATCAGTCGGTAGCTTCCGACGGATCTTTCCTCTTCACGGTCCGGGAAATACCTGGACGCCACATCGATTTCTGCCTTTTTAAGTGCCTCGATAAAATCTTCGATAGGAGCAGTATCTATCTCGAAACCGCTTGATAAAAGCTTTATATTTACTTCCGCCGTCATTGAGAGTCTCACTTCCTCAATCCGGCGCCTGTCTGTGATCACTGAAAGAGATTCATCGGAAAACCAAAATCTCTCCAATGATACAGCCTGCTGAACAATAGATTCCTTCGGATCATAACCATCGGTTATGTATCTGTTCGTCCTGCCTTCATTTGACAGGTCTGCTTCAGTGGGCTTTTTCCCTTCACTTACCGCCTTTACAACGCTGCGGGTAAAATTCTCTTCTGTAATGGGGAACTCCACCGTAGCTGCTTTTTTGATCTTTTTAATATTATCTACATTTACAGGAAGCTCTCTGTCAAGGAGCCACTGCGCCGAATCAAGGCCCTCTTCGATATCCTCTTTTTCGGTATATCCTGCCTTCTCAAGGATATCAGTCACCTGCTTTAAGAGTTTTTCATTTCCCTTTTCATCAAGTCTCACCGGCTCCTCAGATAGCTCTTTTCCGGAAATATTTCCGCTGTTCTGAGAAAGATATAATCCCCAGATGTCAGTATCCAGATCATTTTCAAAAAGATACGCAAGCTGGGCGTTATCAGGCTCTGTTAAAGCGGATGCCAGCTCCCAGGCTTTTGTAATATCGGATATATTTTCATCGCTCATGGGAAGATCCGCCTGCGTAAATCCTTTTTCAAGGCTTCTTGCCAGGGTCTCGCTTCCCACTGCTTTGGCCAGTGTCTCGCCGGAGAGATTGTCATTGTATCCGACGATCACCTCACCGCTCTTTGCCACCTCCGCCTTTATCCTGTCCTGAATCGTCACTACTTCATCAGGATCCATACTGTAGTAATCGAAGCCTTCTTTTTCTGCCCTGGCATAGTCTTCTGCGGACATTGTGTTTGACAGAACTGTTCGATAGTCCTGATTTACGGACGCATCAACTGCACCGGCCTCCTGCATGATCTCGGTCAGTGTCTTTCCGCTTTTTGTTTTTTCATTTCCGGGGAACAGATTATCGGTGCCCTTTTGTGGCTTATTTCCAAGATCCAGCCTAACCGACACGGGACTGTTTATATCTGCTTTATAAGCTGTGTCCCTCTCCTTTGTGCGGTTTTGATCATATGTTTTTGAAATATCCTGATTCTGAAAAGTGATCTTCATTTAGTGCCCTCAAAAAAACCGTTTTTAATAATATAAAAAAGGATGGGTCTTATGACTCATCCTTTATTTCGGACAGAAAACGATTTTTCTTAACCCGCATCATATTTTGGTTTCTTTCCTCTGAAAATGGAGGCGGCTATAAAAGGTAGCAGCGCCCACACGGGGTAAATGTACTTATAGACCACACCTTCAGTCAGCAAGCAGGTGATCAGAAATACAAATGTAAAGCCTATGGGAATCAGTAAATAGTACTCTTTTCTGTACCAGCAGATATTTGCAAATATGACGTATCCCCATATAACATAGCTGAAAATAAATACGATACTTATAACGGGGATTCTTTTTATCTTAAATAGAAAACCGATCAGAAATCTCTTATATCCCGGCATCATGGACAAATCCGTATATTCCTGATACATTGGCGCCCTTCCGCTGAGAATAACCATACCGCCGTTTTCCGAAAAACCTTGTCCCACATTTATATAGCTATCATCAAATAAAAACAGATATCCCGCGTCGCGCCTGATCGTGTCCTCAGCGGATTCACCGGGTCTGCTAAATGAGACATCGGAAACAAGGGTATCTTTAACGCCGGACATTTTATCGTCAAGCACTTTTCCTGCTCCGTAGATCAAAAGCAGCGCTATCACCACCGAAAGGACAGTGGAAATAAGCACCCTGAGGCATATAAGAAAATCATAATCCTGCTTGATAATAAGTACGATCATCACTGCCAGCAGTGCTACGCACATTACTATGATGGCAGGCAGCATATGCTTTGAAAAGCCTATCACAGGCACCAAGAAGGCGGTGTAGATGATATCCTCTTTTTCCGGAACGAGAGAACAACGTTTTTTCCTGAAAAAATATAAAAGTAAAACTACGGCACATATAAAAGATGCCGCAAAGAGACTTCCCTTTGTAAAAGAGATCGCCGTCTCAAAATGACAGGGGAAGAGCGCTGCAAAGGCTACGAGCACCCAGTACCAAAGCTTTCTGCATCCCATTTTTTTGATCAGGGATATACAATAGGCGAATGCACCGGAAAGACAGATCATCTGGAACGCTGTGAACATGGCTATGCCTGTGGCGGTGTTTCCTATCTCACGACCGTAGTCCCAGAACATATATACCAATAAAGAATGAAGATTGTAATGGTAGCCTTCCAGGGGACCGTAACTGAATTGTAAAAGGAGATTATCCGCCTCCGAGGAAAACGTGGCGGGATAGTAAGCCAGAAATTCAGGTACATAGCACACCAGAATAATGAGCCATGCGATGGAGGAAGGCGGAATGGGATCCTTTACAGGCTCTCCAAGATTTCGATATCCCTCCACCAGCCAGCCGTCTTCGTACCTGGCAAAGAGAGCTTCCTCGCGCCTGTCCTTCGTCCTCTCAAGGATCCATGCTATAAATATTCCTACTGCAAAACCGGGAATGATACTTCCGAAGAAAAGAATGATCCAGAAATAAAAAGCTCTGCTAAGAAGCGGGGTTTTAGAAAGTGCAAACCCCGCTATCTGAAAAGCAAAGAATAATGAACTTGTGACTGAAAATAGGATCCAGCCTCTGTTTTTAATCTGTTTCATTTACTGCATATTTTTTAGAATTCGTATACAAGTGCCGTATAGGGCGGAACATCGATGGTAATGGAATTCTTCTGGTAGCAGCAAGGTATTTTATCGGACTGGATCTCGGCGGGAACTGTGTTGCCCCATCCTGCAAATCTGGTCTCATCCGAATTAAGTACAAGCTTATATTTTTTGTACTTAGGCACCGCCACCATATATTTCTCCCATTTAATTGGAGTCATATTTAATATGAAAAGAAGGTTCTTGCCGGTGTCCTTTTCTGCTCTGCGGACCCAGGAATAGATGCTTCTGTCGGCATCATCGGCATTCATCCATTCAAATCCCTTCCAACTGTTGTCTATCTCATAAAGGCAAGGGTATTTGCGGTACATCTCCAGAAGCTCTCTGACATATTCCTTCATTCCGGCATTGTTCTTTTCGCCCAGAAGGAACCAATCCAGCTCTCTGGCTTCGCTCCACTCTCTCTCCTGGCCGAAATCCTGACCCATGAAAAGGAGTTTTTTTCCTTCATGGCCGAACATAAAGGTATATCCGACGCGGAGGTTTGCATATTTATCAACCTGATATCCCGGCATCTTGTTGACCATGGAGCACTTAAGATGCACCACCTCATCATGGGAGAGAGGAAGGATATAATTCTCGCTCTCATTGTAGGTCATGGCAAAGGTCAGAGCATGATGATTTCCCTTGCGATATACGGGGTCAAGCTTCATATACTCGCAGAAATCATGCATCCATCCCATATTCCACTTGAAGGTGAAACCAAGGCTCTCATCATCTCCGATGGGACCTGTGACTCTGGGCCATGCGGTGGACTCTTCCGCTATGGTCAAAAATCCCGGATAAGTGCCTCTTACCACGGAATTCAGATGATGGAAAAATACAATGGCATCCAGATTCTTGTTTCCGCCGAATTTATTGGGAAGCCACTGACCGTCCTTTTTACCGTAATCAAGATAGAGCATGGAAGCCACTGCATCCACTCTGATCCCGTCTACGTGGAATTCTCTGAGCCAGAATAAAACATTTGCTATCAGGAAGTTTGAAACCTCCGGCTTAGCATAGTTGAAAATCTTGGTCCCCCAGTCGGGATGCTCTCCAAGCCTTGGGTCCGGATGCTCGAAAATACATGTTCCGTCGAACTCGGCAAGTCCGTGTGCATCGGTGGCAAAATGAGCGGGCACCCAGTCCAATATCACGCCGATACCGTTTTTGTGGAGTTCGTTTACGAGATACATGAAATCCTTTGGCGTGCCATATCTCGAGGTAGGTGCATAGTAGCCCGTCACCTGGTATCCCCAGGAACCGTCAAAGGGATGCTCCGCAATACCCATAAGTTCGATATGGGTATACTTCATTTCCTTCAGGTACTCGATAATCCTTGTAGCAAATTCTCTGTAATTGTAGAAGCCGTCCTCAGTACCGTTGGGATGCTTCATGAATGATCCTATATGACACTCATAGATTGCCATGGGCTGATGGTTGATATCCTCGATATCTCTCGCATCACGATCCTTGATCCACTTGGCATCCTCCCATTTAAAGCCTTCCATATCCGCAACAACGGAGGCCGTACCGGGTCTGAATTCCGCCTGATTTGCATAGGGATCCGCTTTATAAAGCTTGCGGCCATCCTGAGTGTGGATGAGAAATTTATACATCTCACCTACGCCGATGCCTGCTACGAATATACCCCATATTCCCACAGGTCCCAGCTTTGTCATAACGTGAGCATCTTCGTTCCAGCCGTTAAAGCTTCCCACTACATCAACGCGCTCGGCATTGGGAGCCCACACTGCAAAGTACACTCCCTTTTTTCCGTTCTCCTCGGAAAGGTGTGCACCAAGCTTTTTGTAAATATCATAATGTGTTCCGTTACCGAAAAGATACTGATCGTCCTTTGTGATCTCCACCTTTGCGGAAGTCTTCTTTACCGCCGTTTTCTTTTCGGCAGTTTTCTTTTCTGTTACCTTCTTTTCAGAAGTTTTCTTCTGGGCTGTTTTCTTTGCAGCCGGCTTTTTTTCGGTAACGATTTCGTTTTTCTTTGCCATCTTATCCCCTTTTCATCTTCCTTTTATCTGAAATCCTTCTCTCCCAAGATTATCATGTCCTCTTCATCATAACGCTTTCCTAACAAAACATCAAAGAAATGTTTTGCGGATTTCTTTTTAACGTTAGCGATGGCTTTGTCCACGATCTCTCTGACCTCCACCACATTAACGGAATGTGTGGCTGTCTGTCTTAAGGTGATCTGAGTATGAAGTGCCAGCATACCCATCTCATCTATGGAGTATTCTTTCTCGTAAGCATATTTAACAGCAAAGTCTGCGAGCTGCTCTGCGGTGAGGGGCTTCAGGTTCATACGGACCGTGAAGAGTTCACTCAGCTGAGGCGCGCGCTCCAAAAGTTTTTCTATATTTCTTTCTGAATCAATTATGGTGACGATGATGCCAAGGTTTTCCTGATCCAGACTCTTGTAAAGATCCGTCACGGTATCGATGGACATCTTGTTTGCTTTCTCAATAATGAGAGCACCGTTCTGCAGCTGCTTGATGACAGTGGCAACCTTTTTGTTGTTAAGCTTGTCACCGCCTATCCTTGCCACCTTTCCGGCAAAATTGCTGTCGGTCTGTTTCACATCCTTCATGATGGCTGTAGCCAGATCCGCAGTGTCATTTCCGTCACCGCCGGTGAGGATGATATTTCCGGAATAGGACGCCATGGTGGTGCCTTCCAGGATATGTATAAGCTGCTTTCTGGCGGATTTACTCTGGATGTAGGGGCCGAAGAGCTCTTTTTCTTCCTTGGTGAGTTCTCTTACATCCTCATCGTCATCCTCTTCCTCAGGGTTCTGAGCCTTCTTTGATTCCTCCAGCTTCTTCTCGTAGAACATCTTGGTACGATTCTCTACCGGAGCCTCGGGCTCCTCTGCGGGATAAATATCAAAGAACTCTGACTCGACAGGTTCTCCGGATGCTTCTTCGTAAATGTCTTCGTAGATATCCTCGCTTTCAGTGAGCTCAGCTGTCTGTTCGTCATCGGATCCTTCGGAGATTTCACCGGCGGTTTCGTCGGTAGATTCCTCAAAGGTTTCTTCTATGACACTATCATCGGCGTTATCGTCGTAGACTTCTTCGAAAGTTTCTTCGAAGCTATCTTCCTCGGTGTCGGAATATTCTGCGTATGCGGCATCCTCGGAATATCCGTCGATCTCGGCGAGTTCTTCCACTTCTCCGTATTCGTCGGTCTCCTCGGTTGCGATGTCTTCATTGTACTCGTCGTTCTCTTCAAGTACTTCCTCCGCGGTGTAACCATCGGTTACACCAGAAAGTTCTTCGTCCTCGGATACCTCTTCCTCTTCTACAGATACATCTTCAGAACCTTCTGCTCCGATTTCTGATACTTCAGCCCCCGCTACGGCTGCTGCCGCAGCTGCTCCTATCACCCCTTCTGCGATCTCCCCGGCAGGGATCTCCTTTGTGGGAGCTTCTGCGGAGCTGTCGATCTCGGGCTCAAATACATTGAGATCTGCAGGTACGAAATCACTTTCATAGGTGACTTCCTTGATAGGCATATTTTCATCGCCGTCGATCAGGATCTCGGCACTGTCTAAAGCTGCCTCTTCTTCTCTGTGCTGCTTGGTCTCTTCCTCTGCTTCTCTCTGAAGCGATGCCAGCACGCCGTTAAGTGCGGCTGTCTCAAACTCATTGAAGAGCTCACCTGTCTGTTGCTTAACCTGATCGTGGAACTGCTTGCGATTCTTTTCCTCGTATTCACGTTTCATGCGGGCCCACTCAGCCATCACATCATTGATGTTGAGCTGACCGGTTATCTGCTTGTCAGCGTGGGGTGCCTCGGGAACCACAAATCTGATCTGTCCGTCTGCCTCCTGGGAGAGAACAGTTGCTATCTGCTCAGGCGGCTGTGCAAATAAGCCTTCCTCTTCCTCCGGGGAAATCGGCTCTGCCTCTTCCTGCACAGGTTTTACAGGCTCACTGTTTGCATTATTGTTTCCGCGAAGTCTGTCTGCTACAGCTCCGAGATACTGTGTATAATCGGAAACTGTGCCTTCCTCAAAATTATTGTCCTCCATCTCTTCTTCCACAGCCTTGTCCCAGGCTCTGGGATCGAAGTCGATATGAGGCGGCTCATCGTCATCCTCTGAACCGGGAATCTCTTTTGTGTCTGACTGAAGGACTGTCTTTTCGTCATACCCGATGATCTTTTTGGTGTCCGCCTTTACCACCTTTTCTCCCGACAGGATCACATCCGCGGGGATAACGCCGGTGACGCCGTTTTCCAGTACCTCCTGAACACCCTCTGCAATGGCCTGCTGCAGGTTAATGGTATTGTATGCTCCCACATCGACAGTCTTGACATTTATCTCGGGCTCTTCAACACCACCGCGATATACCTGAGTATGCCCCAGAGAAAGGGCTACAGCTTCGTCTAAGGCGCTGACCTCCCCTATGTTTTCGCTCTCCTTGATATCGGGAAGAACTCTTGTCGCTCCGATATCCTCGGGAATATTGGGAAGGACCTTGGTGGCCCCATCCACTGCATCTGTCTGTGCCTGCGCTCTGTCTCTGACAGGCTCCCAGACCGTGGTATTTGTATCCACAGCATTGGAATTCTTCTTGCCTTCCCAGCGACTGTCCGAGATGACGGAATCGATGCGGTGGTTGTACATCTCTTGCTGCTTTTCATCCAGAGGCTGATGAAGCATTTTCAGCTCCATGGCCATGTCCACATATTTGCCCTCTCCGAACCAGCTGATGAGCTCATCACACTCTTCGACGCACTTTGTGCCAAGGCCCACTCTGTGATAAAGGTATGCAAGGGTGTATGCCCACTTTTCGCGGTAGTCCCTCTTTTTTATTTCCTCGAGGACTTCGATCCTTTCCTCGAGAGAGACCTCCTGAGCTACATATACTTTGTACTGAAGGATGAATCTGCGGATATCATTGCCGGCTACCTGACAGAATTCCTTGTATGTGGAAATAGCTCTGATGGTGTCTCCGGTATTGAGATACAGTTCGCAAAGAGAGTATAGAATATCCTTTCCGCCGGGATATCTGTCATATGCCAGCTGAAGGAGTTCGATAGCGTCCTCATAACGCTTATTTATCTTATACAGATCGCTGATGGTGCAAAGGAATGTAGACTTTTTAACTCTGCTCCAGTCAATGGTGTCGGCAATTTCAGCCGCCTTTTCATACTGGCTGCTCGCAATCAGATCCCTTATTTCCTGCGCTCTGACTTTATATTCGTACTTATCCATTGATAAAAAACCTCGGTGCCGTATCTATTTCTCCCCTTTTCCCCCGGGAGATAAATACTTTTCAAACCACAATATATGTCCCCACAATCGCACAAATTATACCATAAATTGTGGCTTGCTGTCTATATAT
>CACXGM010000061.1 GCA_902767075.1 uncultured Lachnospiraceae bacterium | reverse complement strand
TTAATGTTCAAAACCTTCCAGGGAGTAACGGAAGATGCCAAGAACGTGGTTTATTTAAGACCGGAGACGGCGCAGGGTATTTTTGTGAATTTCAAAAATGTTCAGCGTACTTCCAGAAAGAAAGTACCTTTCGGTATCTGTCAGATAGGTAAGTCCTTCCGTAACGAGATCACTCCCGGAAACTTCACCTTCCGTACCAGAGAGTTTGAACAGATGGAGCTTGAATTCTTTTGCAAGCCCGGAACACAGACAGAGTGGTTTGAGTACTGGAGAAAGACCTGCTATGAGTGGCTTCTTACTCTCGGCATAAAGAAGGAGAACCTGCGTCTTCGTGATCACGATCCCGAGGAGCTTTCCTTCTACAGCGATCATACCACTGATATCGAATATGCATTCCCCTTCACCGATTGGGGTGAGCTCTGGGGTATCGCATCCAGAACCGATTATGATCTGACTCAGCATCAGAACGTATCAAAAGAAGATATGAGCTACTTTGATGATGAGACCAATGAAAGATATATCCCATATGTTGTAGAGCCTTCACTTGGCGCAGACCGTGTTGTTCTTGCATTCCTTTGCGAGGCATACGATGAGGAGAATCTCGGAACTGAAGAGGCTCCCGATATGAGAACCGTTCTTCGTTTCCATCCCGCTCTTGCTCCCGTAAAGATCGGTATCCTCCCTCTTTCAAAGAAGCTTAACGAGGGTGCGGAGAAGGTATATGCACAGCTTTCAAAGAAGTATAACTGTGAATTTGATGACAGAGGAAATATCGGTAAGCGTTATCGCCGCCAGGATGAGATCGGTACTCCTTTCTGCGTAACCTATGATTTCGACTCAGAGACCGATAACATGGTAACTGTACGTTTCCGTGACTCAATGGAGCAGGAGCGTGTTGCCATCGCTGATCTTGATGCATTCTTCGCAGACAAATTTACGTTCTAAACTAAACTGATTTACGGGTCAATCACATGAAGATATTTTCCTCACAGCCGCTACGCTACTAAGCTCGATTTTCTTTGCTGGTTCAAAATCGGTCGCCTTTAACTCGCGACGCTCGCCTCATCACGGCGAGCTGCTCAAACAATTACGGCGACAACGCGATTTTCGCAAAGAAAATCTTGCTAAGTGCTTCGCTTAATCGTTCGGAAAACATCATTCATGTGCTCGCCCCTCGTATAATGATTTAAGAGTATTCAGAAAGGTCATAATCGTAATGAAAAAGTTTACTTATAATGAGCTGAGAAATGCATGGCTCAACTTTTACAAGGAGCGCGGACATGTTGACGTAGGAGCAGTGTCTCTGGTATCCGACGGATCAACCGGTGTTATGTTTAATGTTGCAGGAATGCAGCCCCTTATGCCTTACCTTCTCGGCGAAAAGCATCCCAAGGGAACCAGACTTTGCAATATCCAGGGATGCGTCCGTACCAACGATATCGATTCCGTAGGTGACAAGAGCCATCTTACTTTCTTTGAGATGATGGGCAGCTGGAGCCTTGGAGATTATTTCAAAGAGGAACGCTGCAAATGGAGCTTTGAACTTCTCACACAGGTTTTCGGATTTGATGCGGATCACCTTGCAGCTACTGTATTTGCGGGAGATGAGAATGCCCCCAGAGATGAGGAGGGTGCAAAATTCCGTGAGATGTCCGGATTTAAAAAGGAAAACATTTATTATCTTCCTGCTGAGGATAACTGGTGGGGGCTTGAGTACGGACCCTGCGGACCGGACTCCGAGATGTTCTTTATCGATGAAACCAAGAAACCCTGTGGACCGGACTGCAAGCCCGGATGTCATTGCGGCAGATATACCGAGGTCGGCAATGATGTATTTATGCAATACGAAAAGCATCATGACGGTACCTTAACTCCTCTTAAGCAGAAAAATGTTGATACCGGATGGGGACTGGAGAGAAATTTTGCATTCCTTAACGGCATTGATGATGTTTATATGACTGAGCTTTTTGCTCCGGTTATCGCAAAGATAGAAGAGTATTCAGGCTTTAAGTATTCTGCGGATGATAAGAATTCACGTTCCATGCGTATCGTAGCGGATCACTTAAGAACAAGCGTGATGCTCATCGGAGATGAGGCTAAGCTTCTTCCCGATAATACCGGTGCGGGATATATTTTGAGAAGACTCATCAGAAGAGCAGTCCGTCACGGCAGAAGCCTGGGACTTTCCGCTGAGCAGCTCATTTCTGTAGCAAGCATCTATATTGATGATATTTACAGCGAAGGATATCCTCTCCTTGTAAAGAACAAGGATTATATCCTGGGCGAGTTAAAGAAGGAGATAGGCCGATTTGAGAGTACTCTTGAGAACGGCATGAAGGAGTTTAAGAAGATTCTTGATACCAAGAAGTCTTCCGGCTCCAAGCAGATCGAGGGTAAGGAAGCTTTTTATCTCTATGATACCTTTGGATTCCCCTATGAGGTCACCCTTGAGATGGCTGAAGAAGAAGGCATGTCCGTTGACGAGGAAGGGTTTAAGGCCGCTATGGCACAGCAGAAGGAATTGGCGAGAAGTAACCAGAATTTCTCTGCAAATCTTTCTATCAGCACCGGTGTATTTGACGGACTTGATGCAGGACTTAAATGTGAATTCTTAGGATATGATGCGCTGGGCTGTGATGGCAAGATCATTGCCATGGCAGGTGCGGATTCTCTTGTGGATGAGTTAAAGGCAGGAGAACAGGGATCTCTTATCACCGACAGGACAGTGTTCTACGGAACTATGGGTGGTCAGGTTGGAGACATCGGTGAGATCCTCGGCAAAGACGGATCCAAGTTTATTGTGGAAGAGACCATACATGTTGCAGGCGGAAGGACCGCACATATCGGCAAGGTTGTCAGCGGATCCTTTAAGATAGGCGACGGCGTATCTCTTAATGTTGATGCGGAAAACAGGGCTAAGACCTGTAGAAACCATTCCGCAACCCACCTTCTTCAGAGTGCATTAAGAGAGGTCCTCGGCGATCATGTTTCACAGGCCGGATCTTTCCAGGATCCCGACAGGACCAGATTTGACTTCTCTCACGGTCAGGCCATGACTGCCGAAGAGATCGCAAAGGTTGAAAAGATCGTTAATGAAATGATAGCTGAAAACCTTAAGGTATCAACTCAGGTTATGAGCATCGATGAGGCAAAGAAGAGCGGTGCGACCGCACTCTTCGGAGAAAAGTATGGGGCAGAGGTAAGGGTTGTCTCCATGGGAGATTTCTCTAAGGAACTCTGCGGCGGTACTCATGTATCCTCCACAGGCGAGATCTTAAGCTTTAAGATCCTTTCTGAGAGCGGTGTTGCTGCAGGTACCAGAAGGATCGAAGCTATTACGGGTACAAATGTCACCGCGTACTACAATAAGCTTGAGCGCGAGCTGAATGAGGCTGCAAAGCTTGTAAAAGCAACTCCCGCAACTCTTCTTGACAGACTTGAAAAGATGAACGCGGAGATAAAGGAACTTAAGAGCGAGAATGAATCCCTTAAGTCAAAGGCCGCAAAGGAAGCTCTTGGCGACGTTATGGACAAGGTAGTGGAGATCAAGGGTGTAAAGCTTCTGGCTACCGACGTTGCAGGCGTCGATATGAACGGATTAAGAGACCTGGGGGATCAGCTGAAGGCAAAGATCGGCGAAGGTGTTGTTGTACTTCTCTCGGAGAGCGACGGTAAAGTCAACATGGTTGCTATGGCTACCGAGGCGGCAGTTTCAAAGGGTGCACATGCCGGAAACCTTATCAAGGGTATTGCCGCTCTTGTTGGCGGAGGCGGAGGCGGCCGACCCAATATGGCACAGGCAGGAGGAAAGAATCCTGAAGGTATCCCCGCTGCCGTAGCTGAAGCGGGCAAAGTACTGGAAGCACAGCTTTAATCAAACGTATCCGAAGGAGGGCAGGTATGGACTACAAAATTCTATACAACGGAAGATCCAATAACAATCGCGGACTTGAAGAGGCTAAGAAAGTGGAACAGATCCTTGTGGGTGATACTCTTGAATTTGTGGATGTACAGACCATAAGCAGCTATGATGATTATATCGGGTCACTTCCGGATACTTCCAAAGCGGTTCTCTGCGGCGGAGACGGAACCTTGAATTATTATGTAAACCATACTTCCGAGAAAACCCAGCAGATCGGTATTGACTATTTTGCTACCGGCACCGGCAATGACTTCCTTCGCGATATCGATATGGAACAGGGAGAAATCGTAAAGGACGTAAACAAGTATTTCAAAAATCTCCCCACCGTGACCATAAACGGAAAGACGTCTAAATTCATAAACGGTATTGGATTCGGAATAGACGGATACTGCTGTGAAGAGGGCGATAAGCAGAGAGAGAAATCCGAAAAGCCCGTTAATTATACAGCAATCGCCATAAAGGGTATTCTGTTCCACTTTAAGCCGGTAAATGCTACCGTCAATATAGACGGAAATACATTTACCGTAAATAAGAGCTGGCTCGTTCCCACCATGAAGGGAAGGTTCTACGGCGGCGGAATGATGGCTTGTCCCTTACAGAGCAGACTTGCCGAGGACAGGAAAGTGTCCGTTATGACCTACAAAACAGGCTCCGCTCTTACGGCTCTTATAGTTTTCCCCAATATTTTTAAGGGAGAACATGTTAAAAAGACAAAGGTTGTTCAGATCTATACCGGCAATCATGTTAAGGTATCATTTGACAGACCCTGTGCTCTGCAGATAGACGGAGAGACGGTCACCGGTGTTACCGAGTATGAGGTCACAACTTGATGATCAGAGCTAAATTTGATATAATTTATCAGATAATGCGTTAGAAAGGAATAAGGTTTTATTTATGTCAGGACATTCAAAATTTGCGAACATCAAGCACAAGAAAGAAAAGAACGATGCCGCTAAGGGAAAGATCTTTACCATAATCGGAAGAGAGATCGCCGTAGCTGTTAAAGAGGGCGGCCCCGATCCCAACAATAACTTTAAGCTCGCAACCGTAATCGCAAAGGCAAAGGCAAACAATATGCCCAACGATACCATAGACAGAGGTATCAAGAAGGCGGCCGGCGAAGGAAGCGGAGTTAATTACGAATATGTTACATACGAAGGATACGGACCTAACGGAATCGCTATCATTGTTGATGCGCTTACCGACAACAAGAACCGTACCGCAGCAAATGTCAGAAGTGCATTTACAAAGGGCAACGGAAACGTAGGTACTCAGGGCTGCGTATCTTATATGTTCGATAAAAAGGGACAGATCATCATCGACAAGGAAGAGTGTGAGATGGATGAGGATGAACTCATGATGCTTGCTCTTGATGCCGGTGCAGAGGATTTTGAGGCTGAAGATGACAGCTATGAGATCCTGACTGAGCCTGACGAGGCAGTCTTTGAGGCAGTGAGAAAAGCATTGGAGGACGCAAAGGTTCCCATGCTCAGTGCTGAGATCACAATGATCCCTCAGAATTATGTTACTCTTACAGATGAGGATCAGATCAAGAGCCTTCAGAAGACATTGGATATGCTTGACGACGATGATGACGTTCAGGCTGTATATCATAACTGGGACGAGTAATCCCCGGTTTATGGCACCATTCCCCTTAAAAGGGTATGGTGCTAACTTTGCGTTTTAGGAGAGGTGAAAATGGACAGACTTGCGATTGTTGTTCCATGCTATAACGAGGAGGAAGTTTTTCCTATATCCGAGCCTGTTTTGAGGGGAACTATTGATGACCTGGTGTCAAAAGGAAAGGTCTCCGAAGACAGTTATGTGTTGTTTGTAAACGACGGAAGTAAGGATAGGACCTGGGATCTCATTGAGGAAGCACACAAGGAGCATCCCAAAAGAGTATTCGGAGTGAAGCTTGCGGGGAATGTGGGGCATCAGTTTGCCCTTACGGCAGGCCTTCTCACTGCTAAGGATATGTGTGATATCACCGTATCCATCGATGCTGATCTGCAGGATGATGTCAGCGTTATTGAAGAGATGGTGGATAAGTTCCATGAGGGATGCGATATCGTGTACGGTGTCCGTTCCGACAGAACTTCCGATACTTTCTTTAAGAGAACCACTGCACAGGGCTTCTACAAGGTTATGTCCGGTATGGGTGTAAAGACGGTTTATAACCATGCGGACTTCAGACTTATGAGCCGGAGAGCGGTGGAAGCATTCTCTCAGTATCAGGAGACAAATCTGTTCCTGAGAGGTATAGTACCTTTACTTGGCTACAAGACCGACTGTGTTTATTATCAGAGAGCACAAAGAGCTGCAGGAGAATCCAAATATCCATTGAGCAAAATGCTTGCCCTTGCTTTCAATGGCATTTCATCCTTTAGTGTTAAGCCGATCTCCATGATACTTGGAGCCGGTGTGGTGATGATCATTATCGCTCTTGGAGTGGCGATCTATTCCATCGTTCAGTATTGCTTGAACCATGTTGAGCCGGGCTGGACATCGCTGATGCTATCCATTTGGTTTATTGGGGGCATGCAGCTCATTGCCATCGGATTAATTGGCCAGTATATCGGTAAGGTATATATCGAAGTTAAGCACAGACCACGCTATAACATTGAAAAGGTACTTTCGGATGACTCTGAAGAAAAGTAAATTCAGCAATATATCATGGATATTGTATGTATTGACCGCACTTGTGTTCTCGGATCTTATCTGTACAAGGGTGGCGGAATACTTTTATCTTGATAAGGCTGTAGGGCTGATCCTTACTGTGATCCTCTTCGGGCTTTCGATACTCTTTGTGCTCATAGGCACAATGTCAAAGAGAAAGCAGGAAAGCAAAGAGGATGTCCGCAGAATATACAGTGCCGGGACTGACAGGATCTTTAATGTTATCACGCTTATTGTATGTCTGGTATTTATTGTGACCGGCGTGTTTTTCAGGATCCGCTATCTTAATGATCAGTTTTTTATACAAGCCCTGGCAGACAGGTCCATGGTTCCTTTTTATCCCTCGGAACTATCGGGAATTAATGGAATTGCTGAGTTATATTATTATTCATTTCTTGAATTCCTGTTTTTTGTATTTGGTAATTTTGGGCAGACTGTTCTGATACTGAACACTGTCATTTGCGTGTTAAACGCGGTGATCCTGTATTTTGCTGTGAAGAGACTTTTGGGCAGATGCGCTGCCGCCTGTTGTATCGGGTTATTCATGCTATCGCCTTACAGCGTGAACATGACCTTGAATAACGGCCCCGAACTTATGGCGCTGATCTTTTCGTCTCTTTCGCTTTTGTTTATTGCAGAGCTTCTTCCTTGCGATGATCTGAAGATTTTTCCGGCTCTGTTTGCAGGTATATTCTTCGGATTGTCCATAGCGAATGATCTGGCATGTGTTTCACTGTTACTTGCCATCATTCCCATGTTTATCAGATCCTACATCAGAGGCGAAAGCAAAGATATACCCTATGGCGCAGGTAAGAGAGCGATAACCTTGGGTGTACTGCTTGTTTCAACCGTGGTGGGCGGGATCCTGGCTCTTCTTATATATTCGGGAATGTCGGGCAAGACCTTTGGACAGACTGCCGTATCGGTTATAAATAGTGCGCTTGTTTTTGATAATAAGGTTACTCTGTCTGATAATATCGATCTGATCAGCGGTTTCATCATCACAGTACTTTTGATGGTGGGTATTGCTGCCGGATTTATAAGAAAAAAGATTGATCAGGGATCATTCATTTTTTTGATATGTGTTGGAGCGGTAGCTGTTAATTGTTTCGGCGGATCATCCTTTCTCATGGGGCAGGGATTGTTTGTATTTGTCCTTCTTTCCGCATTTGCAGGACATTCTGTGGACAATCTGGTGCTGAGAAATGCCGATTTTGAGATGAAAAAGAATACAGAAGATGATACGGAGATCGAGAGGACTGCTTTTGACAGAAGATCAAAAGATATTCCGGTGAAGATCTCAGAGATTAAGGCGGGAACTTCGGAAGTGACTGCTTCCGATACTATTAAGATTCCGGAGAGCGGTGCACCTCTTGATAACCCTCTTCCGGTTCCGGAGCATAAGGCTAAAAAGACAGTGGATTATGATTATTATGTTGCGGAAAATGCGGATTATGATATTTAGAATGTGAGGCTGGACTGATGGCTCCATCATCCAATAATAATAACAGAAGAAGAGCTCCTGAGGGGCCCGCAAGAGGCCGCGGGACAAGGGCACCCAGAAGAGAAACGCCCGTAGAAGAAGCTCTCAGAGAAGAAAAAGACAGGGAGATGAAGGTGGAGATAGGCACTATTGTTTTCGTAGCGCTTATGCTTCTTCTGTTTTTGTGCAATTTTCATATTATAGGCGCCTTTGGCGAGGCTGTCAGCGGATTTATGTTCGGTGTATGCGGACTGCTTGCCTATATTTTTCCTGTATTTGCCACTGTTTTTATGTTCTTTTTCAGAGCAAACAGAGGAAACGGCAAGGCCATGAAAAAACTGTTTGCATCGACTCTTTTGTATGTTCTTATCGGCATTATCTGCGATATGGCTTCCAAGACAGCTGTTTCCATGGAGAGCTACAGCTTTACCGGTCTGTTTACTTTAGGAAAAGAAGGCAGATGCGGCGGCGGATTATTGTCCGGAACTATAGCATATTTTATTAAATCATGGCTGGGTCAGGTTGGTCTGGTGCTGCTTGTAATATTGGGTATCATTATCAGTCTGATCCTTTTGACTGAGAAATCCTTTATCAATATGATCAAGAACAAAACTCTTGATATCAAAGACAGAGGTATGGAGTACCTGGAGGAGCGCAGGGAAAGACAGCGCATCGAACAGGAAGAGAGAGCACAGCTTTCGGAGGATCGAAGAAATCGTTTAGAGGATAAGGCCAATAGTCCTCAACCTGAGCATTCTTCACAGGACCGCGCTCTTAATGTAAGGGATAAATTAAGACAGGGTGATGCGGAGGCGCCTGTCATTGACAACGGAACTGTGGTTCCTATGCCGCCTGAAGCTCCGCCGGTTAATGATATCAATTCCTATAAGCCCAATCTTCGAGATTCGTTAAAGGAAAAGTTTGAGGCTCAGAAAGAAAAGTATAGGATCGATAAAGAACTCAGACGTGAAGCAAAGGAAAACGATGCAATTCTGCAGGTTGCTCAGAATAATGAGTATTACGGCGGTAATACCGGTTATGGCAGCACCCAGGATATGCATGAGATAACATATGATGACGGTACGGGATCTGCTTACCCCCGGCAGAATTCCGGTTATGATCAAAATAATCAAGAAGGTCAGTATTACGATCAGTATTATGATGGATATAATGACCAAAGATATCCTCAGGATCAGGGTAACTATGCCGATCAGGGCTATACTCAGGAGCAGGGTTATAACCCTCAGAACGCTCCCTATGATGAGGAAAGCGAGATACTTAAATACAAGATAAATAACGGCGAGACCATGGTTGATATGTATGGAAGACCGGTATTTAACTTCGAAAAAGAACCTGTCAGAAGTGAGCATTCCGTTGTTGTGAAGGATGAATTCGACGCGATGAGCGGAGTGCAGGATGAGGAAAGCACCGAAACCTACAATAATGACGAGGATATCCTTTCAAGCGGTGATGAAGATATAATGGCAACCTATGAAAAGGTTACCAGAGAGCAGGAAATCAAGCGTGCAAACGAAGAAAGTCCGGATGTAAGAAAGGTCATCACTCCGGTAGAGAGAAAGAAGCCGGTTGCTGTTCCCGTATCCGAAGAAAAAGAAGATACATGGATTCCAGGATCCAGCAGAATATCGGAACCTGAACCGGTTCATGCCATGGATGAACCTTCTGTTAGCAGAAGCGGTTCTTCCGACAGAAGGGCCGAAACAGGCACTGAATTTAAGAACAGACCTTATAAGTTCCCGCCCACAACTCTTTTGAAATCCGGAAAGGGTGCCTCAAAGGGTGACAGGGAAGAACTGGAAAATACAAAATATAATCTCCAGGAGACTCTCCGGAATTTCGGTGTAAATGTTGAGATCACCGAGGCGGTACAGGGCCCCACAGTCACAAGATATGAGATGACTCTTGAGCCGGGTACCAAGGTTTCAAAGATATTGGGTCTTTCCGACGATATCAAGTTAAGCCTTGCTTCAGCTGATATCAGGATAGAAGCTCCCATTCCGGGCAAATCCGCGGTGGGCATTGAGGTCCCGAATAAAGAGACTTCCATGGTGGCTTTGAGGGATCTGCTTGAGAGCAAGGAATTCAAAGAAGCAAAATCAAATCTGTCATTTGCGGTAGGTAAGAATATAGGCGGAGATGTTATTGTGACGGATATAGGCAAAATGCCCCACGTTCTGATAGCAGGTTCCACCGGCTCAGGTAAATCCGTATGTATCAATACTCTGATCATGAGCCTTATTTATAAATCCACTCCGGAAGATGTTCAGATGATCATGGTGGATCCCAAAGTAGTTGAGCTTTCCGTTTACAACGGTATACCTCATCTGATGCTCCCCGTAGTGACTGATCCCAAGAAAGCGGCTGCGGCCCTTGCCTGGGGTGTGAAGGAGATGGAAAGCAGATATAAGAAATTTGCGGATCTCTCAGTCAGAGATCTGGCAGGCTACAATGAGAAGATCAAGCAGCTTACCTCTGCGGAGCTTGCTGATTCGGAGGCAAAGGGACTTAGCCATTATAAGCTTCCGAAGATCGTCATTATCATCGATGAGCTTGCAGATCTGATGATGGTCTGCGGCAAAGAGGTGGAGGAGGCCATCTGCCGTCTGGCACAGCTTGCAAGAGCCTGCGGAATCCATCTGATAGTGGCTACGCAGCGACCTTCCGTTGATGTCATCACAGGCTTGATCAAGGCAAATATGCCCAGCCGTATGGCCTTTGCGGTATCAAGCGGTACCGACTCCAGAACTATTCTGGATTCAGTCGGTGCAGAAAAACTCCTGGGAAAAGGAGATATGCTTTTCTATCCACAGGGTAAACCCAAGCCCGAACGTCTGCAGGGTGCATTTGTTTCGGACGAGGAAGTATCGGCCGTTGTGGACTTCTTGAAAGCACAGAAGCTTCACAATGTATTTGCGGATCAGGCCGGGATCAATTCGGATACGCTGGAAACCGTTTCGGATTCAAAGGACGGTAAATCCTCCGCGGCGTCCTCGGGTGAGGATGGTGACGGACGTGACGAACTGTTCGCAGAGGCAGGCCGCTGCATTATAAACAGTGGAAAATGTTCCATCGGGTATCTTCAGAGAATGCTGAAGATAGGATTTAACAGAGCAGCCAGAATAATGGATTCGCTTTCTGAAGAGGGGGTTGTGGGACCGGAATCCGGTACCAAAGCAAGAGAAATTCTTATGACTATCGAAGAATTTGAGCAATATCTTGATTCTTGAAAGGAAACGAACGCTTTATGAAGTCAGACATTGAAATCGCTCAGGAGGCAAAACTCGAGAATATTACCAAGGTGGCAGAAAGTATCGGCGTTTCTGCGGATGACCTTGAGATGTATGGTAAGTACAAAGCTAAGCTGACAGAGGATTTCCTTAAGAGCATAGCGGATAACAAGGAAGGAAAGCTGGTGCTGGTCACCGCGATCAATCCCACTCCCGCGGGAGAGGGAAAGACCACGACCACGGTTGGTCTGGGTCAGGCCTTCGGAAAGCTGGGTAAAAAGGCGATCATCGCTTTACGTGAGCCTTCACTGGGCCCCTGCTTTGGAATAAAGGGAGGAGCCGCCGGAGGAGGATATGCACAGGTGGTTCCCATGGAGGACCTGAATCTTCATTTTACCGGTGATTTCCATGCCATCACCTCAGCAAACAATCTGCTGGCAGCGATGCTGGATAACCATATTCAACAGGGCAATCAGTTAAATATTGACACCAGAAATGTTGTCTGGAAAAGATGTCTTGATATGAATGACAGAGTCCTGAGAAATGTTATCGTAGGACTTGGAGCCAAAACCGACGGTTTTGTGAGAGAGGATCATTTTGTTATCACTGTTGCCAGCGAGATCATGGCTATCTTATGTCTTGCAAACAACATGAGAGATTTAAAGGAAAGACTGTCTAAGATAGTCGTTGCATACGACACTGCAGGTCATACCGTTACTGCGGGTCAGCTCGGTGCCGTAGGTGCTATGGCTGCTCTTTTAAAGGATGCCATCAAGCCCAATATCATTCAGACCCTGGAGCATACTCCCGCACTTGTTCACGGCGGTCCCTTCGCAAATATCGCTCACGGATGTAACTCGGTCAGAGCCACAAAGGCAGCTTTAAAAATGGCTGATTATTGCATTACCGAGGCGGGCTTCGGAGCGGATCTGGGGGCTGAGAAATTCTTTGATATAAAGTGCAGACAGGCGCATCTTAAGCCTGATGCCGTAGTTTTGGTGGCTACCATAAGAGCACTTAAATATAATGGATATGTTCCCAAGGATAAGCTTTCAGAGGAAAATCTGGATGCCTTAAAGAAGGGTATCGTTAACCTTGAGAAGCATATTGAGAACCTGCAGCAGTACAAGGTCCCCATTGTTGTTACACTGAATTCCTTTGTATCGGATACAAAGGCTGAGATTGAATTTGTCGAGAAGTTCTGTAAAGAAAAGGGATGCGAGTTCGCTCTTTCCGAAGTCTGGGAAAAGGGCGGAGAAGGCGGTATCGAACTTGCAAAGAAGGTTCTTGATACACTTGAAAACAAGAAGAGTGATTTCACCCTTCTTTATCCCGACGAAATGCCTTTAAAGGAAAAGATCGAGATCGTAGCAAAGAAGATATACGGAGCAGCTTCCGTAAACTTTGCCCCTGCTGCTTTAAAGCAGCTTGATAAGCTGACAGATCTTGGATTTGGAAATCTTCCCGTATGTATGGCGAAAAATCAGTATTCACTCTCTGATGACGCATCACTTCTGGGACGTCCCGAAGGCTTTGAAATGTCAGTAAGAGAAGTATATGTTTCCGCCGGCGCCGGATTTGTAGTGGCACTTACGGGAGCCATCATGACCATGCCCGGGCTTCCTAAAAATCCCGCCGCATTTAATATTGATGTAAATGAAGACGGTGTTATTACCGGATTATTCTAAAGCTGCTAAGGAGAAGATAAATGGCAAAGATCATCGACGGAAAAGCAATTTCTTCACAGATAAAGGATGAGGTTAAAGAAAAAGTAGCCGAACTTGCTGCAAAGGGAATCTCAGTATCCCTTGCAGTTATACAGGTCGGGGCAGATCCTGCATCAAGCGTTTATGTGAGGAATAAAAAGAAGGCCTGTGAGTATTGCGGGATCAAATCCCTATCTTATGAACTTCCGGAAGAAACCACCGAGGAAGAGCTTCTTGATCTGATCAGAAAGCTTAATAAAATGGATGACTGTAACGGAATACTCGTTCAGCTTCCTCTTCCCAAGCATATCAACGAAGAGATAATCCTGGATGAGATATCACCGCTTAAGGATGTGGATGGATTTCATCCTATGAATGTAGGTGCTCTTTCCATCGGAAAGCCCGGCTATGTATCCTGTACTCCCGCAGGTGTTATCGAACTTATAAAAAGATCGGGATATACCATAGAGGGTAAGGAGTGCGTTGTCATCGGAAGAAGCAATATCGTTGGCAAGCCCATGGCTCTTTTGCTTCTCCGTGAGAACGGAACAGTCACCGTCACACACAGCAGGACAAAAAACCTGAAAGAGGTGACAAAGAGAGCGGACATTTTAGTAGTTGCCATCGGTAAACCCAGGATGATAGATGCCTCCTATGTAAAGGAAGGTGCAGTAGTAATCGATGTCGGCATCCACAGGAATGAGGACAATAAGCTTTGCGGGGATGTGGATTATGACAGCGTAGAGCCCATTGCGGAAGCTATCACACCGGTTCCCGGCGGAGTGGGTCCCATGACCATAGCCATGCTCATGAAGAATTGCCTGACATATTTTGATGTAGCAAAATAAAACTGATACGGAGTTTTCGATATGAGATGTCCTTTATGCAATGCGGAGATAAAGGAAGGATCACTATACTGCGAGAAATGCGGTGAAGATATTCATATTGTTCCGGATTATGATCCGATCATCGAGGGAACAAATCAGACTATAGAAAACATTTCCCAGAATATTTTCACCGAGGAAAACAAAAAGCAAGAAGAAGCCGTGAAGATAAAGCCTGCCGCTTCCTCCGAGAAGCCAAAGCAGGATCAGGAACTTACACCGGTTTCAGAACCTCGCAGAAAGAGGTCTTTGTTTAATCTTCCGAGACCATATAATTACATATTTATCGCCTTTGCCTTTGTGGTGATCTTTGCGATCACTATCCTGGCTTTTGTATTCTTTACTTCTGACAAGTATAAGCTGAAAAAAGCGGATCAGGCATATGAATCCGGAGAGTATACCAAAGCCGCCTTCCTGTACGAGGAACTGATAGCAAAGGATCCATATGATCTGGGTCTACAGCAAAAGTACAGTCTGGCTTTAAGGGATAAGGGAGATACGGAAGGCTATAAGGATGTGCTGATAAGTATTTTTGACAATTCTTTTGCCAGTCTTGAGCAAAAATACGATTCATTGGCCAAACTGGTGGATATTTATGATGAGGCCGGCGAATTTGAGAATATTCAAAAGCTCGTGCTGGCCACAAAGGATGATGCGATCATCAAGAGATATTCAAGATATTTCGTGGATCCGCCGACTATAGTCACTCCGGAAGGACAATACGAATTACCACAGCTTCTTATCATTGAAACTGAGGATAAAGATTGCGATATATATTACACCATCACCTGCACAAAGGAAAACAATACCACTGTTATAGCGGATGATATTCTCTATGCGGGCTCAATACTGCTGGATGAAGGAGTGTTCAATATCACAGCCTATGCAGTCAACGAGAAGGGCGTTAAGAGCGAACCTGTAACGGGAAAAATTGAGATCAAGATGCTTCCGCCCGTTGCTCCCGTTGTGGTACCCGCCAGCGGGGAGTATTACGATTCGGAGATGATCGAAATAGATAATTATTCCGAAGGAAAGCTATCTTTCTATTACACCACCAACGGAACCATTCCCACATCGGCTTCCAACAAGTATACGGAGCCTCTGGTGATGCTTCCCGGTGTATCCTGGTATAAATTCATCTGTATAGATGAAAGAGGGCTCTCATCCGATGTGGTGGATGTGAGATATGTATTTGATATTGAGACGAATTTCACGGTAGAACAGGCTCATGACCTGGTATTTAATTACCTGTACGAAAAGGGTATCACCGACTCTCCCGACGGCTCATTAAAGGATGGGGGAATGGTGGTGATGAGACTGGTTTCCATCATCTCGGAAGAGGAGGATGAAGACGATCAGCCCATCAAGGATGATGAAGAAAGTACCGAGATCGCTCGAAAACGATACAAATATGTTTTTGAAGAATATATGTTTAATGAAGGCGGAAAACTAACCGGACTTGACACAAGATATTCAGTTGATGTCAACACCGGAGAAGTAGAAAAGGTCGAATAGGAGGAGCTATGTTTAAGATTATCAAAAAGAAGGTGCTTAATCCCACAATCTTTCTTATGGACGTGGAAGCACCCAGAGTGGCAAAGAGATGTATGCCCGGACAGTTTGTCATTGTGAGGGCATCGGAAGACGGTGAAAGAATTCCCCTTACCATCTGTGATTACAACAGAGAGAAAGGAACAGTCACCATAGTATTCCAGATCGTCGGTGCCGCTACAGAGTTTATGGCAAAACTGGAAGAAGGCGATTGCTTTAAAGATTTTGTCGGCCCCTTAGGATGCGCTTCAGAGCTTCTGTCATTACCCTTGGATGAGTTAAAGCAAAAGAAGATAATCTTTATAGCAGGAGGTGTTGGTACCGCTCCCGTTTATCCTCAGGTTAAATGGATGCATGAAAACGGGATCGATGTGGATGTCATCGTTGGATGTAAGACCAAGGATCTTCTGATCCTGGAAGATGAAATGAGGGCAGTTGCCGGAAATCTTTATATCACTACTGATGACGGTTCTTACGGAAGAAGCGGTATGGTCACCCAGACTCTGAAAGATCTGTATGCAGAAGGCAAGACCTATGATCAGTGCGTATGTATCGGACCCATGATCATGATGAAGTTTGCCGTAATGCTCACAAAGGAGCTTAATCTTCCCACGATTGTTTCACTCAATCCTATTATGGTGGACGGTACCGGAATGTGCGGTGCCTGCAGAGTAACCGTTGGTGATGAGGTGAAATTTGCATGTGTGGACGGTCCTGAGTTTGACGGATTCAAGGTTAATTTCGATGAGGCAATGCGCCGTCAGACCTTGTATAAGACAGAAGAAGGCAGAGCATATCTTGCAGCCAAGGAGGGGAATACCCATCACGGCGGATGCGGCCAGTGCAATTAATTAACAAGGCGTTCCCACGTCTATCTTAAGGAGATTAATGAAATGGATGTATTAAAGAAGGTTCCCGTAAAGGAACAGGATGCCAGCGAAAGAGCATGTAATTTCGGAGAGGTTTGTCTCGGATATACATTGGAGGAGGCTATGGAAGAAGCATCCAGATGCCTTAATTGTAAAAACGCAATGTGTGTTAAGGGATGTCCCGTATCCATAAACATTCCCGCATTTATTGAGCAGGTTAAACTTGGTAATATCGAAAAGGCATATGAGATCTTAAGTGAGAGCACCGCACTTCCAGCTGTATGCGGAAGAGTTTGTCCTCAGGAGACTCAGTGTGAAGGCAAATGTATCAGAGGTATCAAAGGTGAGCCCGTTTCCATCGGTAAGCTTGAGAGATTTGTAGCCGATTGGGCTTCCGAGCATGGGATCAAACCCAAGGCTGCTGAAAAGAAAAACGGAAAGAAAGTTGCAGTCATCGGATCCGGCCCTTCAGGCCTTACCTGTGCAGGGGATCTGGCTAAGATGGGCTATGATGTAACTATTTTTGAGGCTCTTCATGAGGCCGGCGGAGTACTTGTTTACGGTATTCCCGAATTCAGACTTCCCAAACAGAAGGTAGTTGCAAAGGAAATTGAAAATGTTAAGGCTCTCGGTGTTAAGATCGAGACCGATGTGGTTGTCGGAAAGTCTGTTACCATAGACGAACTGATCAACGAAGAGGGATTTGAAGCCGTATTCATTGGGTCCGGTGCAGGTCTTCCCAAATTCATGGGAATCCCCGGAGAGAACTCTAACGGTGTATTCTCAGCAAACGAGTATCTCACCAGAAGTAATCTGATGAAGGCTTTTGATGAGAATTCCAATACTCCTATCATG
This sequence comes from uncultured Lachnospiraceae bacterium, assembly GCA_902767075.1. Lineage (GTDB taxonomy): Bacteria > Bacillota > Clostridia > Lachnospirales > Lachnospiraceae > AC2028. The sequence continues at coordinate 5,445 of CACXGM010000061.1, read as the reverse complement.
AAGAGTAAAAAGGTTGCGGTTGTCGGCGGCGGAAACGTTGCCATGGACGCTGCAAGAACAGCCCTTCGTCTGGGAGCCGAGGTACATATTGTATACAGAAGAAGCGAGGAAGAGCTTCCTGCCAGAGTGGAAGAAGTTCATCACGCTAAAGAAGAGGGTATCATTTTTGACCTCCTCACCAATCCCACCGAGATCCTTGCCGATGAAAAGGGCTGGGTATGCGGAATGAAGTGTATCAGAATGGAACTCGGTGAGCCCGATGCCTCCGGAAGACGCAGACCTGTAGAGATCCCCGGAAGCGAATTCGTGATGGATGTTGATACAGTCATCATGTCGCTCGGAACCTCACCAAATCCTCTCATCTCTTCAACAACAGAGGGTCTTGAGATAAATAAACACAAATGCATAGTAGCAAACGAAGAGAACGGTGCCACCAGCAAAGAGGGTGTATATGCGGGCGGAGATGCCGTGACCGGTGCAGCAACAGTAATTCTTGCAATGGGAGCGGGTAAGGCAGCTGCTAAGGGCATTGATGAGTACTTGAACAAATAGTCGGTAATTAATTGGGGTTTTACGGTATCTATTGTATCAAGGGGGTACTTAATGGCAGTAAACTATCGTGATAACAGTTCATCGGCCGAAGATAACAAGTCGTCCGGAATAGTTTTGCTCGGTGTGGGTGTGCTCGGGGTGATCTTTATAGTGCTGGGACTTACTAATGTCCTGCCTTTCAGATTTGCAAACCCATACCTGTTCTATGGTCTTATGATGGCCCTGTTTTGTCTGTTCCTGGTGATGGGGTTTGTTTCCCTTGTCAATGCCAGGAATTACAGGAAAAAGGCTAAATCAGAGATAGGCATCAAGGATGAGCTGATCAAGTGGTGTTCGGCAAATCTCGATCCGGAAACCATCGATTCCAGGCTGGAAGACAAAGCTTTTTCCTCTGATGAAGAAAAGTATTTCAGCCGCTGCGAGATCATTTCCGAGATCTTAAAAAAGCAGTTCATCAATCTTGATCCCGCCATGCTCGAAGACATCATAGACAAGAAAATATATGATATGGTATTCGGAGAATCTGCCGGATGAAGATAACGCTCATAGTTGTGGGGAAGGTTAAGGAAGCTTTTTACAGGGATGCAATATCGGAGTATTCAAAGAGGCTTTCAAGGTACATTAAACTGAATATCATCGAAGTGGCTGATGAGATGACTCCCGACGGTGCTTCGGAAAATCTGGAGAATGAGATACTCTCAAAGGAGGGGCAGAGGATTCTTGCGAAGATCTCTCCCGGGGATGTGGTTTGTACTCTGGAGATTGCCGGAAAGAAGTTGAGCTCCGTAGGATTGGCAGACTGGATCGAGAAGCAGGGAACATACGGTAACAGTAGTATCTGTTTTATAATCGGGGGTTCTCTGGGGCTTCATCAGGATGTGACTAAGCGGGCGGATATGCATCTTAGTTTTTCGGATATGACTTTTCCGCATCAGCTTATGAGGGTGATTCTTTTAGAGCAGATTTACAGGGCGGAGAAGATAATCAATCATGAGCCGTATCATAAGTGAGGTGTTATGTTTTTCACTAAGCGCTGCGCCAAAGTTCAGACTAAATATACTTAGGCACCTTCTACACCTGTAAGGAATAAAGATAAGGCTAATGATATGACTAAAAAAGAATTAGCAAACAAGGCGATTGAACTTTTAAAAAAGGAATATCCGGACAGTGGGTGTTCACTTGTTTATGAGGAGCCGTGGAAGCTTCTGGTCAGTGTGAGGCTGGCGGCGCAGTGTACGGATGAGCGGGTCAATGTGGTGGTTCAGGATCTGTACAAGGAATATCCTACGATGGAGGCCATAGCCAAGGCGGAGCCTGAGATGATCGAAAAGATCGTGAAGCCCTGCGGCCTTGGTAAGAGTAAGGCGAGGGATATAGTACTTTGCATGAGGATGCTTCTCGATGTATACGGAGGGAAAGTGCCGGATACGATGGAGGAGTTATTAAAGCTGCCGGGGGTGGGGAGAAAGAGTGCGAATCTTGTACTGGGAGATATATACGGGAAACCGGCTATAGTGACGGATACCCATTGTATCAGGCTGTCCAATCGTATAGGACTGGTAAATGGCATTACGGAGCCTGCTAAGGTAGAGAAGGCTTTGTGGAAGATAATCCCTCCCGAAGAGGGTAACGCTTTCTGTCATCGTCTTGTGGATCACGGAAGAGCCGTATGTACCGCCAGAACAAAGCCTTATTGCGATAAATGCTGTCTGTCCGGTATATGTAAAAAAGCAGGTGTAAAATAAGCGGGGTAAAGCTTATGAGAATGTATGATATCATCATGAAGAAGAGAAACGGATTTGAACTCTCCGAGGAGGAGATCCGTTTTTTCATTGAGGGATACACTAAGGGAGAAATTCCGGATTATCAGGTTTCCAGTCTGATGATGGCCATCTATTTCAGAAAGATGACCGCAAAGGAAACTCTTATTCTTACTCAGGCCATGGCGGACAGCGGTGATAAGCTTGATCTTTCTGCTATTCATGGTATAAAGGTTGATAAGCACAGTACGGGCGGTGTGGGTGATAAGACTTCTCTTGCGCTTACACCTATGGTTGCTGCATGCGGAGTTCCTGTTGCAAAGATGAGCGGCAGAGGGCTGGGACATACCGGCGGCACTATTGATAAGCTTGAAAGCTTTCCTGGATTTTCCACAGGTATCAGCAATGATACTTTTATCAAAAATGTAAATTCCATTGGCATAGCGATCATGGGGCAGACAGCAGATCTGGCTCCGGCCGATAAAAAATTATATGCTTTAAGAGATGTAACGGCAACGGTGGATAATATGTCTCTTATAGCCAGTTCCATAATGAGCAAGAAGCTTGCTGCCGGTGCTGATGCCATAGTGCTTGATGTAAAGACCGGAAGCGGAGCATTTATGAAGACTGAGGAGGATTCCTTTGCTCTCGCAAAAGAGATGGTAACCATTGGCAAGAATGCAGGAAGGAATATGAGCGCAGTCATTTCAAATATGGATCAGCCGCTCGGAAATGCGGTAGGAAATGCCATTGAGGTCAGAGAGGCCATTGATACTCTTAACGGAAAAGGACCCGAGGACTTCACGGAACTGTGTTTCACACTGGGATCCAGAATGTTGATGCTGGGAGGAAAAGCCGGAAGCGAAAAGGAAGCAAGAGAAAGGCTTCATGAAGCTGTGGATACCGGCAGAGCCCTTGATAAGCTTGCACAGTTTGTGAAGGCCCAGGGCGGGGATGAAAGAGCTGTATATGAACCTGACAGGCTGGAACTTGCAAAGTACAGAACAGAGATCACGGCTCCGGTTGATGGATTTATTAAGCATATTGACTGCGATGAGATCGGTATCTGCAGTCTGATGCTTGGTGGAGGAAGAGAGACAAAGGAAAGTGAGATCGATCTGAGCGTCGGCCTGCTTCTTGACAGAAAAGTCGGTGATAAGGTAAATAAGGGGGATAGAATAGCGGTTGTTTACTCCTCGGATGAGAGTAAAACAGGACCGGTATCCGAAAGGTTTTTGAATGCATATCATTTTTCGGATGAACCGGTGGAGAAACAGACGCTTATAAAGGGCATTATAGATGGACATGATCTGTAAAAAACTTGAGCTTGACAATGATGTTCTTCAAAAGATTTTCGGAGCTCAGGATAGTTTTTTAAAGAAGCTTGAAAAGGACTTTTCGGTTACGGTTGTCGACAGAAACGGAAAATTGTCCGTTACGGGAACACCGGATAATGTGGAGAGGGCTGTTCATGTGATCGAACAGCTTGGAAGATATACCGGGGGCGGAAATGATCTGGAGGAACAAAAAGTGGATTACGCAATAAGCATGGAAAAGGAAAACTCTTCCCCGATGCTTGATGAACTTGATAAGGATATAATCTGTCATACCATGAACGGCAAGCCCGTTAAGGCAAAGACAGTGGGACAGAAAAAATATGTCGATGCCATCCGTAATTCCATGATCACCTTCGGACTGGGACCCGCGGGAACAGGAAAGACATATCTTGCCATGGCCATGGCCATTACGGCATTTAAAAATGAAGAGGTTTCACGCATTATTCTCACCAGACCCGCCATTGAGGCAGGTGAAAAGCTGGGATTCCTGCCGGGTGATCTTCAGAGCAAGGTTGATCCGTATCTGCGTCCTCTTTATGATGCACTCTATCAGATAATGGGTGCTGAGAGTTTTCAGAGGAATATGGAAAAGGGCCTGATCGAGGTGGCTCCTCTGGCATATATGAGAGGCAGAACACTGGACAGTTCCTTTATTATCCTGGATGAAGCACAGAACACCACTCCTGCTCAGATGAAGATGTTTCTTACGAGAATGGGCTTTGGTTCAAAGGTGGTTGTGACGGGAGACTCATCACAGAAGGACCTTCCACAGGGAACAAAGTCCGGTCTTGATATAGCTCAGCGGATTCTTTCAAATGTCGAGGGAATATCGTTTTGCACCCTGACAAACAAGGATGTTGTCAGACACCCTCTGGTACAGAGGATCGTAGAAGCATACGACAGATACGAAAATAAAGAAAAATCACATGGCAGAAAATAAGGAAGTTAAGAAAAGTTCATATCTTTGGTTCCTTCCCGAGATCCTGTGTATCTTGCTGGCCTGCGGGGCTGTAGCTGCGGTATATTTTTTCTATGATATGTTGCTGACAGCCGCCGTTGAGCGTTGTGCATTCTCAGTGATCTTACTTGCTGTGCTCGGATTTGCAGTGAGAAAGCAGTACCCCGTTGTGAAATATCAGGAGGAAGCTGCGCTGTCAAATCTCGGCAGATTCTGGCTCATATTTATTCTGGGCCTTGTTTTTTCATTTTTATGTATATTTATTCCTTCCGCAGCATGGCCCTTCACCGGATTCTTTGTGGTGTTGACTGCTTTTTCCAATCCTTTCTTAGGACTGCTGGGAGGAGGGACTTTAGTTATTATCGCAGCTGTGATCACCGGCAGTAAAGCCGGCATTGTCATTTTATATATTATCTGCGGTGCATTGGGTGTTGCTGCATTCTTCCCGATAAAGGAAGGGGATATAAAGATCTGGAGACCCATGTTTATTACTCTTTTGGGGCTCTTTACCTGTGAAATGACAGGTATCATACTTACTTCATCAAACAGGATCGCACCGGAGCAGTTTTTGCTCCCGGGATTAAATCTTATAATAACCGGCATCATTATCTTTTCGGGTATAAGGATCTATGCACTTAAAGTCAGATACAGATACAGGGACAGGTATCAGATACTTAACGATACGGAGTATTATCTTCTGGCCAGGACCAGGGAAGAGGACAGAAAGACCTACAAATATCTGATCCATACCTCGTATTTTTCGGAGAGGATCGCTTCAAGGCTTGGCATGAATACAGAGGCTTTGAAATGCGCAGGCTATTACTACAGATTCTGTCCG
>CACXGM010000060.1 GCA_902767075.1 uncultured Lachnospiraceae bacterium | reverse complement strand
CAACATTTCTGTTACTGGTTGCCAAAATCTTTTGATTTTTCACTGTCCTCTTGACGGGTAGCGGTTCAAAATGTGGCAGCCTCTTAATTTGCCCGCCTGTCGGCGGGCTCTTTTTGCGCAAGCAGCTGGAAGCCTTGAAAATGCTTGGTTTTATCAAAAAACAAAACGCTCCGCACCTATTGGAGTGCGGAACGTAATGGTAAAATATCCAATATATATATATCATTCATTAATTCATCAATTATTCTGATTTATTCATTTTATTCTCTCTGTGCCTTCTGAACAGCAGAATCATTAGCATTGCCGCTACCAATGCAAAAGTAACTGCCCACATCACGATGTTGGATGTGTCACCGGTTTTGGTCGCAGTCCCTTTGTCAGGGTCGCCGCCTTCGTCCTCTTCAGGAACAGGCGCCTCGCCCTTGTAGCTGCAGTGGTATCTGATGTAATCAGGTTTCTCGCCCTGATTATTCTCACATACGATCTTCTCAACGATCAGGTCGCCCGCTTCCAGAGGATTGTTCTTAACATATATCCTTACAGTATATGTCGTATCCTCGTATGTGTATTTATCGCTTGGTGCCTGTGTAAGCGGTTTGACGGTGTACTCATAAACACCTGCATGGCTGAAATACAGTGCCGGCTCACTTACCGCGCCGCCGTCTCCGCTCGTAGTGAAGACATGCTCCTGATCACCGGACAAAGTGAACGTGTATGCTCCGCCGCTGGCACCGCCCGGCATCGGGTTGGATGCGTCATTGGCAGACAGCTGATATTCGCGGCTGTTTGTAAAGCCATCCTCAGTTGTCCCCATCACGTTAAAGCTCTGTCCTACCGACAAAGTAACATTGCCGGATGTATCAGCATAAGTGTGTGCACTGCAAAGCATAACCATGCTCAGTATGAGCACCGCCAGAATGGCAATATGATCAATATGCATTCGTTGCATTTTATGTATCATCTTCGGATTTCTCCCTATTCTCGTAAGTCAGATCATCAGAATCATCTGCCTCAGCTTTGCGTTTTTTCTTGTGTATCCACAGAAGGATACAGAGTAATACGAGTAATCCCGCGCCTGCGTACCACCACCAAGGCAGTGTCAGGAAGAACGGCAGTCCCTCCTTGGCCGTAGGCTCTTCATAGAACGGATCCTCATAGGTTTCATCTGTCAGCTTGCACGCAAGTATGTACCTGAGATTCGTCAGGCCGCCTGCGCATGTAGACAGAAGTATGATATGATCGCCTTCCTTCACACCGATATCCCGTGTGAATTTGGCTTCATCCAGAATATGCTGCAGGTATTCCTGCTGGTTCTCTTCCGTGACTTCTGTATCGTAGATCGTGAAATCATACGCATCCGCCTCGATCATGGCGAACATATGCAGCCCATGCTGCTTTCCGCCGAAATACAGATTCCCGTACTCGTGCTCATCGAAGAACGATTTCTCCAGGAACAGATCCAGGTCTCCGATCATCATCCCCTTGCCCATATGGTGGGCATAAATGATGCTGTTCAGATCAGAAAAATCCGGTGAGTTCCTGTAGTCGAGGAACGGACATCCGTACAAGGCGAATTCGCCTGTCGCGGAAGTGTTAATGTACTTGTCGTTATCCTCCGCCTGAGTGACCGGATAGTCGATGTGGGTCCCGTAGACCGTTAACCATGCAAAGACATCCGGATTGATCTTGTGGAGTTCGCCAAACGACAGATACGGCTCCTTGTCAGGTTTGTATGTCTCCAGCACCGTCGGTGCCGCAGACTGGTACATCCTGTGTGTATCCCACAGACTGAATATCCCGAACGAAATCAGCAGCAGGATGAACAGCAGTACAAGAAAGTCGACAAACCCATCAACAATATCTATGACTCTTCCTGCCAGGGGCCTCCGCGGAGACCCCTGGGGCATGTCATTATTCAATTGAGGATCTATCTTTCCCGCCATTACTGCTTATTGTTTATTGCCTCAGATTAGCGAGCCATCTTTCTTCTTCTGGAAGCTACGTACATTGCAGCAGCAGCACCAGCGATAGCGATCATCATAACGAACGGAAGAACGTTCATGATAACGCCAGTGACTGTGATCTGCTTATAAGTATTAGTAACTGTAGCGCTGTTAGTTCCTTCACCAAGCTTTGCGCCATCTACAGTCTTTCCTTCTACAACTGCTTCTCTTGCAACTCCATTCTCAACAATTGCAATAGTTGTAGTGTCAACATTTGTTGTAGTTCCTTCTTCGAGTTTATATGTAGCTCCAGCTGGAAGTCCATTGACTTTGAATGTTCCATCAGCTTTCAGATATACAGTATCTCCAGACTTAACTGTTGTAAGAGCTGTTGTTCCTTCGGCATCTGAAAATGCATTTGTTGCATTTGTTACTGCATACCCATCTGCCTTGAGCGAACCAGTCGCTGGTGCAGTGAAAGTGATGGTGAATGGATACAGTGTGTTTGCATCTACATATTCAGGATTTACAACCTTTTTAGTTACATCCAGTGTCGTTTCTTTTGTGTAAGTGTTTTTAAATGCAGCTACAGTAGTCTTATCCGTAGAATCCTTGTCAACAATATTCTCGCCTTTTGAGATAGCATACTGTTTGCTTCCATCAGCCTTTACGAGAACCTGAAGATAATACTTCTGATTGTCCATAACTGACCATGTTCCACCCGAATTCGTTGTGGCAGCTGTTTCAGTAACGATGAATGTGTACTCACCAGGTTTGGTCAGACTTGAAAAGTTAAGACTTCCTGTCGCAGGTGTTGTCTTAGCGGCCTGAGTAACAGCGATTGTTCCAGTAATAGGTCCAACCTGTTCCGGTGCTGTGACTCCATCAGCATTAGCTCTCTGTGTAGCAGTAACTGTAATTGTCTCATTGAAAGTAATACCTTCAGCAACTTCAACTGTCTTTGAAATAGGTACAGTTCCATCTGTTGTATCAGTTGGTGTGCCTCCAGTTGTAGGTGTAGGTGCAGTGTCATCAGCAAAAACAGCAAGGCTGCCTGCCATCATGGTTACTGCTACTACGAAGGTCAGCAGTAATACTCTAAATTTCTTCATGTTTTGATCCTCCTTGATCTTTGATGAATAATGATAGTAATTGATATATATGTTCTAACAACTGGGTGAATAATGGTCTCCCGGCTGTTATAACCTTGTGCTGCGGTATCAAACCACTACAGATTGCGCCTGCGGATCACGGTGATGATCCTGCCCTGCGTATCTGCTTTGTCGACACAGCCGTACGTGCGGCTGTCAATTGAGTATTGCCTGTTGTCTCCCAGGACAAATACCTGCTCAGGCCCTACGGTCAATGGGAACTCTGTTGCATCGACTACTGGCAATGTCTCTCCCTCAATCAGTTTCTCCTGCTGCGGATATCCATTGATCTCAAGACCGTTGTCGTGGTTGATGTCCACGGTATCGCCTTCAATCGCTACGACCCTGCGAAAGTCCGTTTTGCCGTCTTTCTTGATTGCGATCAGGTCGCCCTGAACGTAATTCTTCTGCAACCGGTAGTAGATAACGAGATCGCCGTCTCTTAGGCCCGGATACATCGAGTCGTCCTTGATCAGCTTGATGCCGAACAGGAAGGTGAAGATGATCACTAGAAAAAGTGCTATGATCGCTATCTTCGCTAGAAGGAAGAATACGTCTTCCATCAGTGATGGTTGTGTTCTCACCTTACGTGTGCTGGTTTTATCAGCGTTTCGTTCTGCGCGGCCCATAACTAACTTTCTCTATGGCGTTTTGCACGCTTGAGTGCAAACAATCCAACCCCTGCAAGAGCTGCAAGAATTACAACAATTATTGCAGAGCTGCGGCCATCAATACCTGTGATGATGATTTGCTTCATTGTATTTACAACGACAACATATTTATCATCGTCCAGCGTACCGGTTTGCCCATTTCCGGTATATGTCACTGTATAATTTGAAGGAACATTCTTTTCTTCAACTGTATAAACAGTGCCGTTAGGAAGGTCTAATAACTTGATCGTCTGTCCATCCTTAATAGACAAGTTTGCCTTTCCAAGCCCGTCGAATACAGCATCTGATGGTCCAGAGATTTTTTCTCCTTCCGCGTCAAGGATTACATACTCATACGTTCCGGAGACTGCATTATTAGCAGAGTCTTTCAAAGCAACCTGAATAGAGAACTGCTGTGTAAGATCTGCATAGTCTCTGTTTCCAATAGCCTTGGTGATCAACAGATCTGGCGCCTTCTCCCATATAGCATAGAGATCATCATATGGCAGATCCTCATCAGCTGCTACCTTGGTGGTCTCTTCCCAATTGCCGCCAGAATCCTTTGCATAGTATTTCCCGTTCTCATATTTCAGGAACAGGTCTGAGCGACCTGCGTTCTTAGACTTTGCCCATCCGAGGAACTTGTAGCCTTCATATTGATAAGTTGACGCAGATTTAATATCTATAGGGTCATTCAAATGAAGGTCTTCATTTGCTATATAAGTTCCATTGCCGTCCTGCTTTGTTTCTTCTCCACCGGATACTACAAGTTCACTTGAGATTGCATCACCTGATGTATCTATTGTGTTCGCATACCAGTTGATATGTGTCACCCTAACAGGGATGTTTTCAATCTTGCGGAGAACTGGTTTAACATGGAGAGTTTTGTTCTCGTCTGCTTTATTGGCATCAACAACAAACACATCTCCAGGCTCATGTATTGCGCCGTCATAGTACCAGCCTACAAATACATATCCTGCAGGAGCTTCGGCTTTCCCTAAGAATGCAGCATCAGATTGATCAGCATATGTGTTACCATCATTAGGTGTTGTAACAGCATTGACAGGATTCCCTTCGCTGTCAGTCAACGGATTTCCTGATTCGTCTACTGCTGCAATATCATAGTTGACTCTGTACTCTCCAACACGCCTCCACATAGCACGGATTTTCAGATCTGAGGTTACCTCCTCAGCGAAGTTGTATGGATCTCCAAGGCTGCCATCCTCATTGACCTTGTACCATCCGATTAATGCATATGCATTCTTTTCATATTTATACTTCGTTGTAAGATCTTCTGTTATCGTGTCAGGAACCTGTGTGACCGTCTCATACTGACCTGTTTCCGGATTGTAGTTGGAATAGTTATTGACCAAATTGGATGAACTGTATGTAGCTATACGGTCCCATTTTCTGTAGTAGTTATCTGCATCAACATTGTCCTCATCCATTCTTGAGTAAGGGTGATACAGATAGTAGAAATCACCATTCTCATCCTCTACATAGTCTCTGGTAATATCTCCGTATTGCTCTACAGTATCTCCATAGGTCTCCCAGAAGAATGTGGATTCACCTTCACTAAGCTGGCCTCCATTCGGGTCGACCTCGATCTTATACCAGATTTCTTCCCAGCCCGCGTAAACAGGAACATTGTTCGCTGGCATGGTCTCAGTGAAGTCAAACGGCTCTGTACATGCAGGATCCTTGTACCATCCCTTGAACTGATATCCAGGGAGAGAAGCCTTCGGAGTCGCTTCCGGTTCATATCCTTCCAGTGACTCCTCATACTGCACTGATTCTGTGCCCAAGTTATTGTTAGTCAGCGAGTCAATGAACTCGAGATTGTATGAGTTCCTGTTATAGTACAGATTATTTGAAAGAGTCGCTCTGGAAATAGGCGCTTGATTCTCGTCTGACCCTGCGTCACTGGAAGCTACAGTATAACCCGAATACTCAGGATAATAATCGCTTGAATCTCCATTGTCATAAAAATATCCAATTTCATGCCAGTCGTAGTTGTAGTAAATATAGTCACTATAACGAGTTTGTCCAAAATACGGCTCAGCCCACGCTCTGTTTCTTTCAAACCCTGTTATAGGATGATACTCTTCATCATATGTAAGGTAATGGAAGTTATGCTGTACAGTCTTATACAGTTTATATGTCTTACCATTGAAAGATTTTGTTGTAAGTCCGGAAGTATCTTCTCCATTAACGACCTCTACATAGTAGTAAATCGTCTTCTGAGTTCCCCTCTCTGATCCTGTAAACGTGACATCTGCGGCAGGCATCGTTTCTATTGTCTCGAGGACATATGAATATGTCTGTGGATTACCTGTATCACTCCAAGTATATCCATCATAACTCGTTCCATCATTTTCATTTGTGATAGGGAAATTATCCTTGACGCTTTGCCCATAGAGCGCAGTTATATGTCTTACTATATGAGATTGTGTGTTCTGGTATTTGTAGCGTGTTCCGTTGTATGGTTCGCCATTAAGCTGCCACTCATATGTGGTATTGGTTCTAGTTCTCCAATAAAGATTGATCCATCCTCCATTTCGACGTCCATAGTATTGCGTATTAGTATCATATGGTTTTGTGGCCTCAGTATAGTATCTGTCTGAATAAACAGTTCCTGTATACTCTTCATATCCTCCATTTCCTCGTTGTCTGGCAAGATAGTACTCCGTTTCTGTTTTAGTAACTCTTGTCAGCTGAACATATTCGCCATCGACATATGCGTATTGTGTCCCGTTGTCGTCTGTAGCGATAACATAGTCCCGATAATATCCACCGGATACTGTAAATGCCAAAGTATATTCGTTTCTATCGAAGTAAACATTAAGCACCGAAGTTCCGTCAGCCTGAACCTCTACACTTGTTGTAGTATTTGCTTCATTGAATGAAAAGCCCGCAGTATCAACATCGCTTCCTACTGTCTTTTCAGATGGTGTCTTATCTTCATCAGTCGGAGATACTACCGTTCCTTTGACCGAGGTGCGTTCTTCGGAACCTACATAATCATATTTCTTATCTGCATCAGCTGTGCCTACTGCATCAGTAACCTGTTGGCGCCAGTAAACAACTTTGTATTTTGCCGTTGCGTCTTTCCAGCGTGCGTATACTGTTACATCACTATCCAGCTCCTGGCTGAAATCAAATTCAGTGCCGCCTGTCTGTGCAGCTTCCCAGCTGTCTGCAACATACCACCCCTGGAATTCATATCCTGTCCAGGTCGGATCAGCCGGTTCAACGCTTGCTGCCGTCTCACCATTCAGAACGTATGCAGGCGCAATATAAGAGGCTCCGCTTCCGCTCCTTGCTGTAACGAAAGTTATCCAATGTGCTGATTTGAAGACAGGATACAGATTAATATCTCCCGTCTCTGCAAGATCTATCACAGTATCATCGCCAGTTATCGGGTTTCTGTCGTCATCGTTAGTTCCCGGTTCTCTGCTCCATCCCGTAAAAGCTAATGTGGAAGTCGGAGCAGCTACTGTCTGTTTGGAAATATCTATTATTGCTTGCCCATTTTCATCTGTTGCTACTTGCTTACGTGTTAAAACGATTCCACCTGCAGATTCCTCATAGAATGTCGCATAGTATATAGTCTGATATTTAGCTTTGACTGTAACTGTATAGTCATAATTTGTAGTCACAGGTATAGCATTACCTTCATCGAATACTATCTCATCGCCTACTTTAACATCGTCGATTTCGATATCATTACCGTCCTTATCCTGAACAGCACTCACATACCAGCCTAAGAAAGTCTGATTTGAACTTATATCTGGCAGGCCTACATCCTCAAGGAATTCGTTGTTCTTGATTATCTGATTATCAACTTCTTCCCCTGCATTGTTCAGGAAGTAATACGGAGTTTCATCGTCATTAACGAATTTGTATGTGGCTCTGTATCCACCAACTGATGTTTCTCCGTCATCTACAATTGCATACACAGAAAAATGCTCTGCCTCAAATGAGACCTCCTTTTTATCTGTATCTGTCTTGACTTCTTCGACTTTCTCGCCTACATATTCACCTTTTTTATTTTTATCTACGTGCACGACAACAGGACTCTCGGCTTCGGCTACCGCTTTGCTTTTGAGAGTTACCTGGATTGGGTCTGTCGGCTGGATCTCCTTTCCGTCTGCATTGCGGAAAGTGATATCTACTGCTTTGACAGTTTTGGCTTCACCTTCAAGGGTGTCATTGATTGCCGCAAGAACGTCATCATCATCTGCCTTAACAACCTTCATCGTGGTTCCTTCAGGGAATGCGTTCTTTGGTGCTTCTACGCTAACCTCGACACCGCCAGCCTTTCCCTTGAACGGAACTGTACCTTCCTTGGAAGTATTGGACTTCTTTCCATCGGATGTCGAAGATTTTTCATTGGCATCCTGCTTCTTGTCATCATCAGAAGGCTTAGCTTTGTCTGCTTCTTCTTTTTCAGTGACTTTTTCCTTGTCGTCAGCAGATTCTGTCTTTGCACTTTCATCCGTTTCGGATTTCTGGTCAACGTCAGGACTATCCGATGATTTTTCGTCATCAGGCTTCGACTGATTTTCCTCAGCGACCGCTGTATTTGGTGCGCCATCGGTACTGCTGTTGGTCTGAGCATCTGCGAAGACAGAGAATGGCATCATAGATAAGATCATCAGTGCCGACAATATTAATATGTATACTTTTCTACTTGTTCTCACTTTTGCTCCTTATTTTCTATTATTTGAAAAATGCAGTTAATCAATTTTTATGTTTCGATTGTCCGATTTATAAGGCTATGGCTTCTATTCCAAAAAACAGTAGCCAAAAACAGGGATCCCCCCATGTCCCATACGCAGTAATTATACGAAAAGCGCAACAAAAAAGCAACAACGCTGTATTGGTGCTGCATTCGATAAGCCCTGACTCCATGAATGGAATCAGGGCTTTAGATTCTGCTGTTATCATTGGTATAGCAAAAGGAGCCAGGTCCAAATTGACCTGGCTCCCTGCATTATGAAATTACATTAGCTTCAGAAAACTCTTAGTCTTCTTCGCGCTTTCTGCCGAGTGCGATATAACCTGTGCCTGCGCCAGCTATCAGCATCAGCATCAGCCATCCTGCAAGATCAGCTTCGTCGCCTGTCTTGACGCCCTTGCTCTTGTTTGTCTTATCGCTCTTGTCAGAGTCGTCATCGGTCTTTTCAACTGCTACCCATACAGCTGTGAAAGTATGATCTCCCTCAACTGTGTAGGAGTCGCCCGGCTGATATGCCGATCCCTTCCAGTAGCTGAATACATAGCCTTCTCTTGTAGGAGCTGCATGGATGGAGATTACCTCACCAACCTTGTAGTTCTCCTGGATGTCAGCTGTGCTGCCGTTGAACTCACCGCCATTGAGGTCATAGGTGATGGTGACGATCTCATCAGGATTCTTCTCCCACTGAGCTACATATGTAGCATCTCCATTGACCTTCTCAGCTACTTCCGGCTTCCAGCCCTTGAAGGTATATCCTTCTCTTTCAGGATCATTTCCGAATGCAGGTGTTGGCAGACCATCAAGAGCCTTGTCGAATACCTTGTCAGGGAATACTTCCTCACCATCTACACCGTCTGTGTAAGTGATCTTTCTGTACTCCTCGTCATCAGGAATATCGTTGTTGTTCTTGTCGTCTTTCCATTCACCGGTGAACTTGACATCTTTGTCCGGCATAGTGAATTTACCATCTGATACTTTTGCGTCGGATGTCTTCCATCCCATGAATACATAGTCCTGAACCTTTGCAGGATCTGAAGCTACTGTAACTTCAGTCTTGTAGTTATGTTCTGAAGCTGCAGGAGCCGGTTCTGCTCCGGACGGTGCGTTCTTATATTCATAGGTAACATTGTGCTTGTTCACCTTGTAGTAGAAGGTAATTACATTGTCCTCTACTGCGATAGTGATTGTCTGGCTTGTTGGATCTACCTTAGTGTAGCCTTCAACATCGACAGCATTCTCTGTTACCTCAGCTCCGAAGGTCTGGTTGTCAACAGTCTTGTCATCTGCAACCTTTGTTTTTGTACCCTTCTCATAGTAGTGAACTGTATAGCTGAGGTCCGTTCTCTTAGTGTAGTAGAAGGTGTGTACATTCTCGCTTTCATCTGCAGTAATTGTAATTGTTGCTGTAGATGCTCCATCAACTACATATCCTGCGATTTCGTTGCTTTTTCTAATTTTTATGTCTTTTTTTGTACTTTTTCACAGAGAGGGAAGCTTTATTCACTCGCCATCTGGTAAAGTGTTCCGCTCGTCATCTCTGCCCATGAGTACTGTGTCATGTACTCGCCTCGGTAGCTTTCTTCTGCCCTGCCCTTGCTGCGCAGAAAATCATAGTAATCGCACTCGATTCTGTCCGTATCGATGCCCCATGTGTTCCAGCCCTTTACCAGGACTGCTCCTGCTCCGACCGCCTCGAGGTCCTTCTTGAGACTCGCAAGTATCACCCTGCACTGGGACTTGAGGTTGGTATCTATCGGCCTGTTCTCCCACAGCACCGAGCAGATCTCGCCAACTGTGCATCCGGCACCCCTGCGGTCCACCATGTAAGCCAGAGCCTCCTTGCTCAGCGACCGCGAGAACCTCGTGATCTTCCCATTGCTGAACACTTCAAAATTGCCAAAGCACTGTATCCTCAGCAGTGTCCTGTTCAGGCTGACCGGGTATCTCAGATTGTCAAGTTCCTCCATGACAGATTGCTCCGTCACCGGCCTGATGACGTATCCGCTCGCACGCAGCTTCATCGCCTCTGCCGCGTGCTCCGTGCCTCCGGCTACCAGTATGAAATTAGCCTTCGGCAGCCTTTTGTGCCCTTCCTTTGCAATAGCCAGACCCTCTTCATCCGCATCCAGCCATACGATATCCGGAGCCGCACTTCCAATAACATGCATGATTCTTTCCGGGTCCTGTTCTGTCTGATGTGATCCGGCCGGATCAGCCTTTTTCATGCAATCGCTGATCTGCTGCGCATCTTCAGGATTCCCACAAGCACATAGGGTAAACATTTACTTTATTACACACCTTTCCTGTAAATATTTTTCTGTCCCGTCTCGTGATCCTTATAGACCCGCACTAATAAAAAGCTTCGCCGCTCTTCCCTCTTTCAGTCTGCAGTGAACCCCTCTTTTGAATTCAGAAAACCTGCAGCAGATTGCCGTAATCCTCTCACTCAAATTGGATCAACTCCAGTTTCGGATTGCGGCATCCCCTCCTGTAAGTTTCTATAGCTCATATTAATCGACATCATCTGAGTACGATCAGATGATCATAGCGGTCACCCCTAACCATAGACGGCTACGCAACAAATGTTAAACATCTTAGTGCAACACAACCGCACCATTCCGCGCCATCCAATTGCTCTTAATTCCAAACAAAAAGACCTCCACCCTGCATTCTGCAGGACAGAGGCATTATCGCACAGTCCAGCACCTATTTCAGTACAGATTTCGGCATCTACCAATTGTCGAATTTCATATCTGCAAAGTCTTAATGTAATTCCTGGATTCAGGCTACAGATGCCTGCAGGCCTTCCGTATCTAGTAACGATCTTTCAAAGCTTTCAGCTTCTGCTCTACGGAAGTTTCACTCCTCTGATGCCCCAAAGCTTCCGTATATATCTGCGAATTTCCAAGGCATTCAGCAATCAGATTACGGAAGTTTTGCCCTCCAAACACATCAGATTTTCCGTAGCCGGTAACGAGTTTTCAACTCTTTCAACAATCGTACTACGGAAAACTACTCATCCTCCCCGGTCGATTCTTCCGTATCCATGGCCTTATCCGAACTCCAAGTACGGAAATCTTTTATCCAGGTCCTGCTTCAAACCCCATCTACGGAAATCTTTTATCTATGGCCTGATTCAAACCACAACTACGGAAATCTTTGCTCCACTCCATCCGCAATGTATTTTGCAATGTATTTATTTTGTTTTTTCAATTCAAGTGTCTGGATTGTCGGTTAAAGGGAGGATCTGATTAGACAGATTCCGGATTATCCGTATCATTTGATAGAACAGAAACCATACCAGTAAGCTTAAGCCATTTTTACCCTTTATGTGGCGGGCATTGCGCCTGAAGATTATTAATTAACTATTCGGATGGACGGGTTTCAACGTCCGGATCGAAGGAGGATAAGTAATTATGGCCAGAAACGGAATCATTCATGAAGCATCAATCCTTGCTCAGGACCTACGGCGTATGCGCGGGAGGTTGGTTAAGCAGTTAGAGAACCTCAGTCCGTACGATGGATGGAACCTTATAAAGGAGGGCCGGAAAGCGGTCTGTGATTACTACGATGTGATGCGGCCCGGTGCAAAGCGCAAAGCGTATATGGGCAGTGAGCAAAACGAGGATGTTCTGAACGTCAAGCGTTTCCGGTATGCGCGGGAGGCGGTCAGTGTTATCGATACGGATATCGAGTTACTGAGCGATTTGATAGATAACTATGTGCCTCCGGATTACAAGACCATCAATGAAAGGCTGCCAGCTACTTATCAGACAAGGATTGCATCAGTCTCCTCAGGTATTACAGGTATTAAGGGAAGCTCAATGACCGGAAACACTATGACCAGAAGCTCCTTGATGGAAAGCTCCACATCCGGTAATACCACGACAGGCGCTAGAGCACTTGAATCATGCAAGAAGAGCAGCCGCCTTTCAGGCATCCCGGCTTCAGGCACTGTTGGCGGGCGACCTCGCAAGGTAAGTCCCGACATGCCGCAGGAAGCTATTTCCTGGATTAACAGACTCGAGCAGGAAAAGGCAAAGCATCCTCTTTACAAGTCTGAGCAGCTCAAGCACCCGGCAATGGACGGTACATATATGCGCTCCAAGTCGGAAGTGATAATAGCCAACATCCTGTTTCTTGCAGGGATTCCGTATGTATATGAGGCTCCCCTCCTCGTAAGCGGCAGGAATATCCTTCCTGATTTTACGATTCTGTCGCTGATCGATCTTGAATCGGTTATAATCATAGAGCATCAGGGCATGGTCTTCGTGGACGAATATGCAGCCAAATTCATCCGCTCACTCAAGACCTATCTCCAGACAGACTGGATCCCAAATGAGAATCTGTTCTTCACCTTTGACGACGCCAGAGAAACACTTGACCCAAGGCAGGTGATGAGCATACTGCGGAATCATATAAAGCCATCAATAACCTGATACTCTTTTTTACAGTTATCGGATCTTGCCGAGAGCACTGCTAGTAATATAAGCATTGATGCCCAGCAGAAATCCGCAGCCTATGATAGTGCAGAGATGAGTCAGGCACACAAACAATCGAGTAGGGGCTAACTTGTAGCCCCTCTCACACCACCGTACGTGCCGTTCGGCATACGGCGGTTCAACCCAATAAGTAGTAAT
>CACXGM010000059.1 GCA_902767075.1 uncultured Lachnospiraceae bacterium | reverse complement strand
TGATAAGGAATGATTTTTGAATGATCGATTGGGAAGATATTCAGAAAGAAGACTCTGAAGAAGAGCTGAAAAAATTAAAGATCTTTCTTTTTCAAGAGAATATGCGTATCGCCCAGGAGAAAAAGCGTCTTGAAGAGGAAAAAGCCAGACTCATCAAGCTTCAGGATGATTTTATGAAGGACAGGGTAACCCTTCGAGATGAACTTGATGAGCTTAATAGACGTACGCTTAATGAAAGAAAACGTTTGAAGGAAGAGAATCTTTTTTTTGATAAGAAAATGCAGATCCTCACGGAAGGCTTTAGATCCCTTGAAGAAGACAGGCGTAAATTTGAGAAGGAAAAGAAAGCATATCTTGAGAGGATAAACAACCAGAGCAGCTCCGGAAATGCGGATGCTGCCGGAGTTGCAGAGTACCTTTTCAGATCCATCGGCGGAAATTCCCTTGGTGTGCGTAAGCGCTACAGGGATCTGTTAAAGATATTTCATCCCGATAATCTTTTCGGCGACCTGGAACTTGCACAGGCCCTTTCAAAGGAATATCAGAAGAGAAGAGACAATCAATAATGTGATAAAAAAAGGACAACTCATATCGAGCTGTCCTTTAATATTTATTCTCAATTAAAGCTTCGGGCAATTAAGCACGCTCAACAGCGCCGCTTCTAAGGCATCTGGTGCAAACATGAAGACGCTTGTTACCGCCGTTTACCTTACACATAACACTCTGAACGTTTGACTTCCAGATAGCATTGCTTCTTCTATGAGAATGGCTGACATTGTTTCCGAAGTGAATGCCCTTGCCACATACATCACATTTTGCCATTTTATAACACCTCCTTGCCGGAATTTAATAGTCATTTTTCAACACAACATTGATATACTAACAAAAAAGTAACATAATTGCAAGAATTTTTTTTATATTTTTTTGTTTTCTTTTTTTAAAAAAACTGTTATAGTCTATAGTGTATGTGCCAAGACGGAGACGTTTTAAATAAACATATAGAAAAGCAGCTTATACAAGCTGTATAAAGGAGGTTCTATGAAGAATTCATCAGTGAATACTCATATGGGAAGTATAACCGTTGACAACGACGTTATCGCTCAGTACGCAGGAAGCGTTGCGGTAGAATGCTTTGGCATCGTCGGTATGGCCGGTTTTAATGTTCGCGACGGACTTGTTAGACTTCTTAAGAAGGACAGCCTCAGGAGAGGTATCAATGTTTCTCTTAAAAATCATAAGCTTAATCTTGATTTCCATATTATTGTGGCATACGGTGTCAGCATTGTTGCTGTGTGCGATAACCTTATGGAAAGCGTAAAATATAAGATCGAAGAGTTCACCGGACTCGAGGTCGACAAGATCAACGTCTATGTCGAGGGCGTTAAGGTAATAGACTAAGGAGGACTTACTGACGTGGGTGTAAACCAGATTGATTCCAAGCTTTTTGCAAAGGCATTTATCGCCGGTGCTAAAAACCTTGAAGCAAATAAAGAATGGATAAATGAGCTTAATGTATTTCCTGTTCCTGACGGAGATACCGGTACAAATATGACAATGACCATTATGTCCGCAGCAAAGGAGGTCAGTGACCTTGGTGATAATGTGGACATGACTACATTGTGTAAGGCTATTTCCAGCGGCTCCTTAAGAGGTGCCAGGGGAAACTCGGGAGTTATCCTTTCGCAGCTTCTGCGTGGTTTTTCAAAGCTTGTAAAGACAGAAGAATATATCACTATTCCTCTTATGGCTTCCGCATTCAGCAAGGCTGTAGAGACTGCTTATAAGGCTGTTATGAAGCCGAAGGAAGGTACTATCCTTACCGTAGCGAGAGGAATGTCTGACAAGGCAAACGATCTTGCCGCAGACGGATGCGAGGATATGGAAAAGTTCTGCGCAGAGGTTATTGCGCACGGTGAAGAGGTTCTTAAGCAGACTCCCGAGATGCTTCCCGTTCTGAAGGAAGCAGGAGTTGTGGATTCCGGCGGACAGGGACTTATGGAGTTCCTGAAGGGCGCTTATGATGCTTATCTCGGCAAGGAAGTTGATCTTTCCATTAAGGATGATTCAGCAAAAGAGGAAGAAAAAGAAGAGGAGGAGATCAAATATCTCTATAGCATAGAGGCCAAGGTTGTTCTCACCAGAAACTTTATTTCAAAGAATGAGGCCGATCTCAACAGCTTCCTTGAGTCTGTGGGTGAGTCCGTTGTATTGATCAATGACGGGTCAGAGCTCCATATCCACATTCATACAAATGATCCCGGACTTGTCCTTCAGAAGGCACTTAAGTACGGTAATCTTAAAGGCGTAAAGATCCTCAACAGAAAGATCGAAGAGGACAAAGAATCAAGCAAAGAAGAAACAACCGTAGCGCCCGCATTCAATGAGCCGCCCAAGCCCTTTGGCTTTATAACTGTTGCAGCCGGCGACGGATTGGTTGAGATATTCAAGAGTCTCGGTGTTGATTATGTAATAGAAGGCGGTCAGACTATGAACCCCAGCACTGCAGACTTTATCGATGCAGCTGCAAAGGTTAATGCAGAGACCATATTTATACTGCCCAATAACAAGAATATCATTCTTGCCGCAAACCAGGCTGCTGAGCTTGTTACAGACAAGACACTTCTTGTTATCCCTACAAAGACTGTTCCTCAGGGAATCACTGCTGTTGTTAACTTTATCCCAGATATGTCAGCGGATGAAAACGAGCAGACCATGATGTCTGAGATAGGAAATGTTAAGACCGGTCAGGTTACTTATGCGGTAAGAGATACTTCCATCGATGGAAAGGAAATCCACAAGGACGACTTTATGGGGCTTGCGGACAGCGGACTTGCTTCTGTTGGCACCGACAAAAATAAAGTAATAGAAGAATTGATAGATTCCATGGTTGATGAATCTTCGGAACTCATCAGCATCTATTACGGACAGGACGTTTCCGAAGAAGAGGCTACCAAAGTATCCGAGATGATCTCCGATAAGTTCTCAAAGGTTGACGTTGAACTTCAGAGCGGCGGCCAGCCTGTTTACTACTATATGATCTCAGTAGAATAAAGCAGATCGCGAAAGTGGTTTGTCAAACTACGTGAATTTTGATTTAATATCAGAAGGAAACTAAATGAATAGTTTCCTTCTGTTTTTTAAATAGGAAACCGATATAATGAACCTTAATACACCGGTTGATAAACTTAAGGGTGTCGGAGAAAAGACTGCGGCGCTTTTGAGGAAACTGCATATTGAATCCTACGAAGATCTGATCATGCATTTTCCCGTGGAATATACTATCTATACCGAACCTATCCCTGTTTCACAGGTCAAGAGCGGATGTGTTTGTACAGTCAGAGGATGCGTCAGCGGGGTGAGCGGGCCGGTTAAAGCCGGTAGATACAGTATTCTTACCGTCTTTTTAAAAGAGGGGCTGTTTAGTCTTGAATTGATTTTTTTTAATCAGCCTTATATCAAGAAGATAATCAGAACCGGAGGATTTTACACTTTCAGGGGCCGGATAATACAAAAAGGCACTAAGTTTGTTATGCAGAGCCCCAAAATGTTCAAGGATGATGAGTACCGGGATCTTTTGAAGCATCCTGTACCGAAATACGGTCTGACGGCGGGATTATCATCCAAGACTGTATCAAAGGCTGTCAGAGCGGCGCTTATTGATGCTCAGTGGGATGCGGATTGCTTTCCGGAGGAGTGGCTTGAAAGATATGATCTTGTTTCTCATTCAAAGGCCATGAACCTGATCCATTGTCCGGATAATATGGATGATGTTAATATTGCAAGAAGAAGACTGGCTTTTGAAGAATTCTTTTACTTTATAATGCTTCTTCGCAAGAATAAATCTTTATCACTGTCGCTTCCAAATTCATTTAAAATGATTGAGACCGCCGATACATCCAGATTTATTGATGCAATACCTTTTAAACTGACGGCGGGGCAGAAAAAGACTTTTACACAGATAGTTTCCGACATGACCGGACCTGCTTGCATGAACAGACTGGTTCAAGGCGATGTCGGAAGCGGTAAGACTCTTGTGGCTCTTTTGGCCCTCTTAATGACGGCTGCAAACGGATACCAGGGTGCGCTGATGGCTCCCACCGAAGTCCTTGCTGTGCAGCATTATAAGACTGTCAAAGAATATATAGAAAAATACGGATTGATCTTCAAGCCGGTTCTGTTGACCGGATCCATGAAAGCTTCCGAGAAAAAGGAAGTCTATGAGAAGATCAAATCCGGTGAAGCCAATCTTATCATTGGAACTCATGCTTTGATCCAGGATAAAGTGGTATTTAAGAATCTTGCGCTTGTTGTTACCGATGAGCAGCACAGATTCGGAGTTAGACAGCGTGAAGCTCTTGCGGGAAAAGGCGCCCAGCCCCATATACTTGTTATGAGTGCCACCCCCATTCCCAGGACACTTGCGATTATCCTCTACGGCGATCTGCAGCTGTCAGCTATTCATGAGCTTCCGGGAGGAAGGCTTCCCATAAAGAATTGCGTTGTCGGTACATCCTACAGGCCTTCCGCATATAAGTTCTTTAAGGATCAGATAGCTCAGGGACGGCAGGTATATGTCATCTGTCCAAAGGTGGAATCCGATGAGGAGGATGACAGCGAACTTGAAAATGTATCCGATTATGCAGAGAAGCTAAAGGATGCACTTCCCGGCATCAGGATCGAGAGTCTGAACGGTAAAATGAAGGCTCAGGACAAAACTGATATAATGAACAGGTTTGCGGCGGGTGACACTGATATTCTTGTTTCCACAACAGTTATTGAAGTGGGTATAAATGTTCCGAATGCGACTGTTATGATGGTTGAGAATTCTGAGAGATTCGGTCTCGCCCAGCTTCACCAGTTAAGAGGGCGCGTCGGAAGAGGAGCTTATCAAAGCTATTGTATATTTGTTACTTCCAAGGAAGATGACAAGACAATGGATAGATTAAAGATCCTGAATGATTCAAATGACGGATTCAAGATCGCATCAGAAGACCTGAGGTTAAGGGGGCCTGGAGAACTGTTCGGTATCAGACAGAGCGGTGAATTTGCTTTCAGGATCGCTGATATATATACAGATGCGGAGCTTTTGGAAGAGACCAGCAAGCTTGTCGACGAGCTTATGGCGGATGATCCGGCTTTAAGCAAAAAAGATCATTTGCTTCTTCGCGATTCCATTGAAAAATACGTTGAGAAGTCGGAGACACTCAGATCGATTTAATTGTAAGAATCAGCTGTTTACAGCTGTTAAAGGGAGAGAAAAATATATGTCTAAAATTGCAGTGGTTACTGACAGTAACAGCGGTATTACCCAGTCTGAAGGAAAGGAACTGGGAATATTTGTGCTTCCCATGCCTTTTATGATAGGGGAAAATGAGTTCTTTGAAGATATAAATCTTACTCAGGATGAATTCTATGAAAAGCTCAAGGGCGGTGAAAACATCTGCACCAGTCAGCCGAATCTTGAGCAGGTATCCAAGCTTTGGAAAGAAATACTTAAAGATCATGATGAGATCATCCATATTCCCATGAGTTCCGGTCTTTCGGGATCTTGTCAGAGCGCTTATATGCTGGCTCAGGAAGATGATTTTGACGGAAAGGTCTTTGTTATCGATAACCAAAGGATATCCGTTACTCAGAGGCAGTCATGTCTTGATGCAAGGGATCTGGCTGCAAAGGGATTATCAGGTCAGGA
>CACXGM010000058.1 GCA_902767075.1 uncultured Lachnospiraceae bacterium | reverse complement strand
CTGCAACTAATTTCTTTTTCATAAGTTTTTTCCTCCTTACACATTAAGTGCATTTTTACTACTGTGTTATTCAAACGGATGCGCAACAAATTGCTCAGATTGCGCAACCGATTGTCTACTGTTATAAGATAACAAATTAAAAAGGCCTGTGTCAATCAAACAAATTACATAATATTAATCAATTCTTTTGTTAAATATGCACAATTCTATTGTTTGGGAAACCGTTTTTTAACGCCTGTTTGTCGGAATAAACACTAATAATCAGGTTCAGCTACCCCTTTGTGCTCTCCTTGAGATTGATCTCATAATCCAGCAGCGTGTTTTTATACACTTTTTCCCCGTTTATGATGCCCAGCAGGGTCTTGCAGGCTCTCCTGCCTATCTCCATGGTATCAAACTTGAGGGATGTGATAGTCACCGGGAAATTGTCCAAAAGCTTGCTGTGATGGCAGGATGCAACCTTCATCTTCTTCGGGATGTCTATTCCCTTATCCGCAAGATAATGCACCACTTCATCGCAGATATAGTCATCCTGGCACAGAATACAGTCCGTATCGGTCTTCAGAACCTCTTCCACCGCCTTGCTGACCTTCACCTTCGAGATCAGATCCGTATAGACAATGCTGTTGTCCACCTGTTTTCCGGCTTCCTTCAGGCCGTCGCAGTATCCTTCAAAACGCTTAATATTGACGGTCTGTTCCATTCCGCCGCCCAGATACGCCACTCGCCTGATCCCCTTTGAAAGGAGCAGTCCCACCAGTTCGCGGCATCCTCCGTAATTGTCATGATCCACTGTATAGACATCGGGATCGTCGCTGTTTCCGATGGCAACAAAGGGGATTCCCGTAGACTTTAAATAATCAACAAAGGCATCCTCCCTGTAAAGTCTGGTCAGTATCATACCGTCAACCTTACGATTGTTGACCATCCTCTCAAGGGGTTTGATATTTGTGCCGTCGGTGGTAACGATCAACAGATCGTAATCGTTGACCTGTGCAATTTCCTCCGCACCGTGCATACAGGTATGGAAAAAGGGCATATCAACCAGATCCTTTACCTCCGGCATAATGATCGCAATATTATATGTCTTTGACTGTGCCAGACTCCTGGCTGATGCGTTTGGATAAAAGGACTTCTCATCGATATACTGAAGAACTCTCTGTCTGGTCTTCTCTCCGATCCTCCCTTTACCCGAAATTGCGCGCGACACAGTGCTGGCAGAGACTCCCAGAGCCTTTGCCACATCATGAATCGTAAGATTTTCCTTTGAAGATTCTTTACCGTAAGTTTCCATTTAGCTCGCCGCGCCCAGCGGCCCCCTTCACGCTTTTGCAATCAGTTGCGCTGACCTGCGCAATCGCTTGCACCAATCATATTATCACGACTTTATTCCGTGTTTCAACTGTAAGTATTGCACAACTTTGCCCACTCTTTTTGTGCAATATAATAGGTCCGGCCATTTGGACCGAACCTAAAATTATGCTCTATACGATCTCCGTCACGATCACTGTACCGCCATCCACACGGAATCTGACATCTTTATCTTTATATTTCATTCCGTATATACGCTCCGGATCGTCATGATATGCGGGTCTGGGGTCCTGGGAGAGAAGCTCTGTCAAAGCATCTATATCCTCATCGGAAAAATCCGCCTTTTTTCCAAATACCACCTTCAGACTGTAATCCTTTGTGCTGTCCGTGAATCCTCCCCTTGCGCCCGGGTGAGCCTCCGCATAGGGAAGATAGGGCTTGATATCGTATATGGGTGTTCCGTCCCGCAGATCGGACCCCGACACATTCAGTACAGGCTTACCGTCCACGATCTCCACACTCTCAAGCCTCATACAGGACAGGCCGATGGGGTTTGGTCTGTAGGGTGATCTGGTGGCAAATACTCCCATATATTCATTTCCGCCAAGTCTCGGCGGTCTCACCTGAGGTCTGAATCCGGAGCCCGTTCCCTCAAATCCCCAAATGACCCAGATGTAATCGAAATCCTCCAGTCCCTTCACTGCCCTCTCATCCGCGTAGGGTCCTTCCAAAACTATCCTGCCCTTCAGGCTTTCGGCCAGGCCGCTCTGTCTTGGGATCCCGAATTTTTCCGTAAGCGGGCTCTCCATTCTGGCGATTATCTCAAGTTCCATATCATTCGCCCAGTCTTTCCGAGAGACCAGTTATGATCCTCTTGTACTCTTTCATGAGATTCTCGTTATTTAAAATGACATAATGAGTATCTCCCTTCTTGATGGAAGCATCCATTTCGGTCGCAAGCTTCGACATTTTTATGGCACCGATATTAAGAGATGAACTCTTGAGGGAATGAACCTTTATCCTATAGTTTTCGTAATCCTCCTGCTCATAGAACTTTTCCAGTTTCTCTGTCAGGTCGTTCTTTCTGTATGACCTTGCGATCTCCATGAACAGTTCAGGATCATTTCCACTGTACATAAGGGCGGTGTCAATATCCAGAAGGTCTCCGAAATCAGCCCGGAGCTTTTTGATCTCATCCGGCTCCTCCGTCTGATCCTTCTCTTCGTGATTAGCCAGGAGATCTTCAAATTTCATTTTTGTGGATTTATTCTTCTTTTCCTTCAGATGATCGTCAGTTCCGCTGTAAATATCAAGTCCCGAATATACATTGCTGTCAGGGTCTTTCTTTTTCTCCCCGGTATAGATCTTCAGAAGATTCTTGTTGGCGCTCTTTTCAAGATACCTGCGCACCATTGCTTCCAAAACTTCGCCGCGAAGTGGCTTACTGATATAATCGTCGAAGCCCTGCTTTAAATACTCCTCCTTTACACCGTAAATCGCATTCGCGGTGAGCATTACCACAGGAGTCTTCAGGTTAAGGCCTATCCTGTCAGCCTTTATCCTGCGCATAGTCTCCACGCCGTCCATCTCGGGCATCATGTGATCCATGAAGATAATATCGTATTTGTTTCTCTCTGCCAGTCTGATAGCTTCAAATCCGTCGGAAGCCATGTCGATCTTAATCTTTGTCTTTTTAAGCAGGCCGCAGAAAACAACCAGATTGGTATCAACGTCATCCACCACCAGCACTCTGGCATCCGGTGCCTCAAAGGAACTGACACTCAAAAGTGTGTGATCACCAATGGTTCGCGGATCGTATTTGCCTATGGGAGTCATATCCTCTATCTGCTGGGGGATCACAAAGGTAAATGTAGATCCCTCGCCGTATACGCTTGTCACAGACAGTTCACCGTCCATCATATCAACCAGACGTTTACTGATGGATAATCCCAAACCGGTTCCTTCCACATTCCTGTTTCTTTTCTCATCTACACGCTTAAAGCTTTCAAAAAGTCCGCTTATATCTTCGCTTCTGATCCCGATACCGGTATCGATGACTGCAGTCTTCAAATAAAAGACAGAGTCCTTTGTAAATCCGGTGATCTTCATCCTGACAGTTCCTTTGGGAGTATATTTCACCGCATTACTAAGTAAATTTACCATTACCTGACGTATACGTGTCCCATCCCCCAAATACCCGGAAGGCAGAGTCTCGTCGATATCGATTTTCAGATCCAGGCTCTTGTCATAGGCCTTGATGGAGATCAGATTGTAGCACTCATTTACCAGATCCCTCAGCTTGTATGGCTGTGGTGTGATCTCTATCTTTCCGGACTCGATCCTGGAAAGATCAAGCACATCATTTACAATACTCAAAAGAGCCCTTCCGGCGCTGACGATCTGAGCGGAATACCCCAGCACCTGTTCTTCCTCGGTCTCCTTCATGATGATCTCGTTCAGACCCAGGATGGCATTGATAGGGGTTCTGATCTCGTGGGACATATTTGCCAGGAAATCACTTTTTGCGCGGTTCGCCTCATTAGCCTCACGGATCAGCTTTTCCGTTTCTGTCATATCATGGATGACATATATAACACAGTAGACCTCTTTATAGCGGTCCATAACCGTGGTTGCATCAATCTCACAGGAAATGTGACCCTCCTTTGTCTTTGCCCTGAAGGTCTTGGAAGGGATCTCACCATCGGTTATCGTATTCTCACCCAATTCGAAAATATCTTCTATGGTACAGCCCTTTACCACGCTTTCTCCCAAAAGGTTATTGGCGTAGTTGTTTGCCATCTCCAGCTTTCCGTATTGGTCAAAAAGCACGATGGCGGTATTTACGGATTCGTAGATATACGTTCCCAGATTTTTTATGGTGATGTTGAAGGTGTTGGTCTCGTTTGCCGCTCTCCAGATAATGAACAGACACAGGAAGCCTCCCACGCCGGATGTGGGCACGGAGGTTTCAGTGATGGTGGGCAGGACAGTATCCGGTATAGCCATCAGAGCCAGTATCAGATTCGCAATGGTGGCCTCTATCTGGAAAGCAAGCTCTCTTTTGGGTTTCTTTTTAACAAACCAGAATACATCGATCAAAATGAAACTAAAGAAAAGAATTCCCAGAAAAACATAATGATACTCTCTCTGGAAACAAGGAATCGAATAGTAGGATGTTCTGTCCCCCGTTCTGATATAGAAATTGGTTTCGGGCTGTCCGAAAATGATCAGATCGGAAATCGCACCCGCGATATAAAGAGAGGAACACAGGATCTTAAAAGGCTTTTTCAATCCTACGATAGTCTGGAGCAGCACAGCCTCCGTAGTCATAAATCCCAACAAACCAAACAGGCCTAAGTTTCTGTAAACATAGGCCATTTTCATATTCTCGGTAAAACCCATGGCTCCATAGCTCCCACACCATATACACGTAAATATACCGAGAAACAAAATATACCATCGGATACCACCGACGAGTTTTTCTCTCCGGTAGTGACTGATACCTATAACCAGGCCCAGCACACCGAATATCACCAGACCGGTATTAATAATTGTGCCCATAACTTATCCGATCACTTCTTTTATCCTGCTGAGCAGTGCTTTGTACTGGTCCAGCACCTTTTCGTGATTTGCCTTTATGAAATCAACATTTCCCTCGGCTGCTGCCATCTCCAGTTCCTTTGCCTTGGCGGAGAGATCTTCGCCGCCGATCATAAGAGTGGTGCTCTTTACGCCGTGAATGGACACTCTGTAATCGGTCCAGTTTTCGGCAGCATAGAATCTCTCCAGCTCATCCACATGATCACCCTCACAGTAATCCTTGAGCATGTCCTCCAGAAGGTCTTCCATTCCGCCGCAGTATTCAAGTCCCAGTTCAATATTTAAAACATCGCTTAAATCGTTGATCATAAATCCCTCCGAAAATTTTCACTTAATATCATTATAGCCCTTAATTCTTCTGGCCTCAATATAATATCTCTTATCCTGAGCATGTCCCATTGAAAAAGTCTTTCTGGGGAGCACGCCGTCGGCCATCACAGTCTTAAAAAGCTGTTCCTTTCCCATTGCGGGAAGCAGAAATGAGATATTACCCGGTCTTCTGCCCAGCTCCTCGCAGGTTTCATCGCCGTGGATATAATCGATCTCGCTGACCTCTCTCTTTTCCAGATACTTGTCCAGGAATTCCTGCAGAGTGCCTACCGCCAGCTGCTTTTCCGGACGAGGTACCACCAGCACTCCGCTTACTTTATCAAAACAGTATCTGATGTATTGAGTCTCGTCAGAAATCCTTAACTTTAGATCACCCTGTATATATCTGTCATAACCATCGGTTATATTATCCATTCTCACGTTAAATGATCCTGGATAATATTCCGTGAAGCTTTCGATCATATCTTCCGCATTGACTCTGAACACAGTCCTGTGGATGGGCTCGAATTTAAGAGCGTCCTCATGAAGATTCACCACTTCCACCAGAGCATATCTCGAAGGAAGATCACCCCACTTCTCCTTTGGAGTCACCTTCTTTTCATTTTCATAGCACTGCTTTGCCGTAGCGAGAGAATGGTTTCCGTCTCCCACCGCAAAAAGAAGAGGTGCCGCTCCCTTGATGCCGTATTTTGCATCCACCACATCCTGAGATTTAAGAGCGTTTAATGCCGCAAAGACTGCTGCCTTCTGTTCATCATTTAACTTAAATCCGGCGATATGTCCGCCTTCCTTCAAAAGATCGAAATCATAGAGTTTTTCCATCTTCGATCTGTCATTTGTCAGAGGCTCTATTACGCTCTTTTCGGGATCATCTATAAGGAGCATCACGTGGGGAAGTTCGATCCCTGCATTTTCTCTGACCTTGACTCTGGGAGGGATACGGGATAAGACGGTCCCTTCTGTAGCCCTGATGAGTGCATTGTTTCCCGGCTTAAACTCATAATCCTCCAGATCTACTTTTCCTACGATACCGTATCTTACAGATCCGTCCGACTGTTTTCTCTCCACATAGATAAGTGAATCACTGAGAGTCTTAAACACTCCCTTCTCAAGATAATCCACCATGTTCCTGTTTATGGCTTCTATCCTGTTTTCCACATTTTCTTCGTTCAGATATACCTCGGGCAGGATAAGATTAAGTGCGGAAGGGGAACTGCCGACTTTCTCCTTTACATCCTCCCAATACTCGGGCTGAGATGTGAACTGGTCACAGGCCACAACCGCCCATTTCTGCATATCTGCATCTGCGGGAAGCAATACCTCCGCTGCTGAAAATGCTATATCACCTATTGTGTTTTCCATCTACTTTCCACCGGCCTTTCTTCTGTCAAATTCTTTATGCGCAAGGTGAAATGCCACCTTGTCTTCATACATCTTTTCGTCCGCAAGCCTGAAAACGCGGTCCATATCCTTTGTCTCTTCTCCCCGGACCGTCACCGCTCCTGAACTTGCGCTGAAATAAAATCCCATGTTACCGGATTTATCCACCTCTTCAACACGACGTTTCAATTCCGCTGTGAATCTGTCCGAGGCAGCTTCATCATATTCATCCATAAAGGTACAAAAAGCAAATTCATCGCCGCCGAATCTGGCGCAAAAGCTGTTTTCGTCCTTCATCTCTTTAAGTATATCCGCTATGGTGCAGATCGCTCTGTCCCCTTCATGGTGACCATGCTTGTCATTTATGGTCTTGAGTCCGTTCAGATCGACAGAGGCCAGCATCAATCCTCCGGGTCTTCTCCCGGACAGTCTCTCTTCGATACTCTTTAAGAAGCCGCGACGATTGTTGATGCCTGTAAGGTAATCCGTCACATAGAGTTCCTCGAGCCTGTTGTTTACACCCTTAAGCTTATCGTTGGTATCCTTCAGCTTCAATGTCTGTATCACAACCGACAATGCCTGTGAAAGATTTCTGGTAAAGGCGGACAATTTATAGTACTTATATTCCTCTTTGTGTGGCATCACACTGGCGGCAATATATCCATATACTCTCTGCTGGGCATGAAGCGGCAGAAATACCATATTCCTGCATTCATCCAATATCTCACTTCGTCCGGGCAGCAGTTCTCTTATGTTAAAGCAGGTGAGCGGGTATTTTGATTTCTCGCCGGTATGATGCTCCCAGAGAAGTACCATCTGCCTGTCATTATTCTTATCAAGAGTTTTTTTCTGCTCATCGGAAAGCTGTATCTTATCGGCAAGATTTTCATCTATGGCCACAACTTCTTTTCTGATGCAGAAATAGATGTCCTTAAACTCACCAAGAAAATCCCTGAACCTGTTGACCTCTTTTATCATGTCCATAAGATTAGCCTTTTCGGACATTCTGAAGAGCATGGTGGACATCATATTGCTAAAAAGATAAACCGAGTCCAGTTCGTTATGCATATTCTGAAGCATCCAGTTTACGTTACCGTAGGACTTCTCCGCACATCCGCAGGATTGGGAATATCTTGTATGAAAAGGAACCACACAGTGATTCATCATAGGTTTTCCCGTGCTTCCGGATGCAAGAATGGCATCAACGGCTAAGAATCCGCTTCTTTCAAGGTCCGTCTCCGCGGTGGTCAACCTGGGGATCGCATATTTCTCAGCTTCGATACCGTCAAAGCCGGTAACTATTACATCCTCGGGCACACTGATCCCCTTTTTGCTAAGCTCATCGCAGATCACCATAGCCATGGTGTCATTTGCGGCAATGAATGCATCCGGCAGAGGACGGCCGCTGTCCAAAAAGGCCCTTATCTGATTGCGACACGGAAAATCCCAGAAATCACCATATCCGATGTTTTCCTCCGGCAGAGTCAGTCCGTGTCTTTCGATAACCTTTTTGGCGGCTTCTATTCTCTCATCGGAAAATGAGTTGTCCTTTATACCCGCCATCATGTAAAAGTTCTTGCATTCATGTACCGTTATCAGGTGTTCTACGATCTCTTCAAAGGCTTTTGAGTAATCATAGGTAATGCTGATACAGTCCGGTACCTTTCTGTCTATGGCTACCACAGGAAGGCCGTGTTCCTTTCCGTACTTGACGATATTCTCGTTTGTATTCGAATTCTTGATCTTTTCCGGAAAGAAAATAATACCGCTCAAATGACGATAGTCCACCAGTTCAAAGATACTCTCTTCTCCCTTTTCATACAGATCCCGTTTCACCAGATCGGCGAAGGAATTGTATATTTCCACATTCAGGCCTCTCTCCTCGGCTCTTCTGGTAATGGCCTTGATGGATTCGGTCTGAACATACTCTTCCATTTTCACGATACATACTGCAATTGTATTTCTGCTCATCTGTCACCTTTTAATCCTAATACTTCATAACAAGGGGGCCAAACTTTTTTGCAATAAGATATATGGGATCTTCAAGTGCTCTTTTTGCGTTTTTAAGTTCCTTGCGTATCTCGATATTCTGAGGACAATGCTTTTCGCATTTGCCGCAGCCCACACAGTTTGCGGGGCCTGTATAATCCTTTCTCAGAGCTGTACACATGTAATATTCCCTGAAAGAATTGGCATAACCATCGGATGCACGCCTGTTGTACGCCGCGAATACACCGGGGATATCAACATTTTTAGGGCAGGGCATACAATATCTGCAGCCGGTACAGCCCACCTTCATCTTTGACTCTATGGCATCTATAACGGTCTTGTACAGCTTTCTGTCCTCTTCCGTGAGCTCGTGGTCCTCAACCTCCGATGCTATCCGGCAGTTTTCCTCCACCATCTCGATGGAGTTCATACCGGATAAAACGCAGGTGACCTCGGGCTGTTCCCAGAGCCAACGAAGTCCCCACTCAGCAGGAGTACGCTGTATCGGATATTTCTTGAAAGCATCCAGCGCCGCTTTGGGAAGATTATTGACCAGTCTTCCTCCTCTTAAGGGCTCCATGATCACCACGGGGATCCCCTTTTCTGCTGCGGCCTTAAGACCCGTCACACCCGCCTGGGAATTCTCGTCAAGGTAATTATACTGGATCTGGCAAAAATCCCAATCATATGCATTCAGAAGTTCTATGAACATATCGGAGTTTCCATGGTAGGAAAAACCGATCTGCTCGATCTGTCCCGCAGCTCTCTTTTCCTCGATCCACTCCTTTATCCCCAGATTGCAAAGCCTCTCCCAGGTCTTAACATCCGTGAGCATATGCATGAGATAATAATTTACGTGATCGGTACGAAGTCTTCTGAGTTCCTCCGAAAAGAACTTCTCAGGGTCCGTCTCCGACTTGATCATATAATGGGGGAGCTTGGTCGCTATCCTGATCTTGTCCCTGACATTGTTTTTTTCAAAGATCTCGCCTATGAGGGCCTCACTCCCCGCATAAGCATAGGCGGTATCGAAATAATTCACTCCCAGTTCTATAGAGCGCATTATCTCGCTTTCCGCCTTTTCAAAGTCAATTTTGCCTGCTTTGGTGGTAAACCTCATGCAGCCAAATCCAAGCAGTGATACATCGTTTCCTAGTCTGTCTTTCCTGTATTTCATAATATCCTTTCTGTTCCGCTTTTAGCCGGATTTAAAGTATTTCCTACAGGACTCTGGTATCGAAGTCCGTCCCACTCTCTTCTCTCATCTTTTTTATAAAGGGCTGCGGATCCTTCTCCATCTGCAGCATTATATCAAGGGACTCTACAAACAGCTTTTCCGTTTTGTAGCGGTTCATTTCCTCCCGCCTGTCCATATATGCCTTAAAATGATCGACCTGCCACACCAAAATATCCGTCAGATGAAATCCCTCGATGGCATATCCGTCCCAAAAGCTGCCGGTATCATGATAATACGCAAGTTCCTTCAGAACGCCTTCGCTCTGAAGTATCCTGTTCCAGAGATCCTCTGCGTACGCCTCATCCTTTCCGGCCTTCTCGGACAAAGATCTTATAAAATTGTGAAGTGCATCAAATGCCTTTCTTTGCTCTTCTGTCATAATTTTTCTCCCGTATCGAATATTTTACCATAAAAAAACTCCCATGGCATTGCCCATGAGAGTTTTTTATAAAATGATTAGAATTAAATCCGGCTGCTTGCAAAGGAGATTACTTTATAGCCTATCTTTCCAATCTCATCTTTAGTTTTTTCCTCATCCAAAGGTTCCTTTGACAAAACAACTGTCTCACCCTTTTTGAATGAAGATATCACACGCTTTACATCAAAATTGTTTCGTATGCAATCGTTCATATGGCTTTCGCACATGGAACACATCATTCCGTCGATACCGATGACGGTCCTGAACATCCCTTTTTCTG
>CACXGM010000057.1 GCA_902767075.1 uncultured Lachnospiraceae bacterium | reverse complement strand
CTTTCAAAGCAATGGTACTTCCCCGATGATTACACTTCACTAACATCAGGCTTTATCACCCCAGGAGAAAATGCAGAGGAGTGCGCGATTAGAGAAGTAAAGGAAGAGCTTGGCCTTAATGTAGAGTCTTTAGAATATGCCGGCACATACTTTCTAAGTGAAGCTGATCAACTCATGCATGGATTTATAGCCTTCACCAAGAAGAAAGATCTCGTTCTGTCAGAAGAAATCTCAGACGCCAAATGGGTTCCTGCTATTAAAGCCCCTGAGACTATGTTTCCAGATAAACCTGGTGGTCCTCTTTACGAGGTATATCACAGATTTATTAAGGAACGAAAAATAGAGGATTCCTCTAATGAGGTTAAATGAAAATATGATGAAAAAAATGTATGCAGGGCTGGCATCAATAGTGCTTATAATGGCTCTTACTGGATGTGGAGGCTCCAATATTCAAGAATCTGAAACCGCATCTCTGCAGAAATCTACAGCCGAAGATAATAGTAACACTGAAGAGGAAACATTCTCCCCACAGCTTGACTTTTCAGATTCCAACCTTGAAAAGCTGTATGAAATCAGACATTCCATGTCAGATCATGCAGACTTTTCCGGAGAGTGGAAAAGAACAGCCGTCCATTCGTCCCTTAGCGCCGATATCGTCATAGAAAGAGTAGATGACGAGGGCTTTGATTTTTCGGGTGAATTCTATTACTACTCACATTCAGGAGAATTGGCAGGCAAAGCATTCTACATTTCTAAGAATCAGGCAATCTATAAGCAATTTGAAGATGATGACATAGATCATGAACCGGCTTATATCGGTTTTTCTCTGACTGATACTTGCCTTACCGTGATTTCCTCTGGTTTTGTTGAGGGTATGGGAATGAATGTCTCTGTAAACGGAGATTATATTCAGGATGAACCGTATTACACAAATGAAAATGTTGTCGCAGAAAACTTCTCAGAAGATGATCTTTTGCAGTTAAAAGAGCTTTTAAGAGAAGAAACATATAATGAACTGTTCCTTAATAATACCGAGATTGGTAATGTAACATCAGAAGCAGTAAAGCTTTCTGACGGAACAATCTCCAGGCATATTGAATGCTTTGTACCAACGATGGGAGATGGGTACGATTTGCTTATCACAGAGGATGGACGCTACTATTTCTTCCATGAAAATTCGGATCTATTTGCTACAAATGACTCAAATTACTCCGACTGGCGCATCCCTGACTATACCGTATCCTCCGATGAAGAAGAGTATAGCGAAAGCAAATCGCCCTTTGTTCTGTGGGAATATGAAGGATATGTCGACGAGTGTGAGGGTTACTACTGGCAGGATGAGTTCAAGGACTGCGACTATGATGGCGACGGCAAAAAGGATCGTCTAAACAGGAAATGGGACGGAAACGAGCAGATTGCTCTTTACACCATAGAATTCGGAAATGGAAACAAGCTGGAAGTCCCCAAGGGATGGGAGACCGGATTCCCTCATGTTCAGAGCGGGGATCTTGACGGTGATAATGTAAAAGAAATCCTGGTGACTCTTTCCTATGATACAAGCACAGATCCATTATCTTTCGGAGACATCTGGTTGTTTGATTATGATGATTCAACTTCCGAGTATAAAGAGATCAGTCTGCCACTCACATCTGGTGAAAACGGCGCAAAGGGATTTACTATATCCTATGACAAGCCTGAAGACCTGGTGATAAGATACACTATCAAAGAGACTGGACTATCAAGGAGTGAAGAAGTAAATGACGACTACATAAACTCATGGTGGACTAATGAAAAGACTACAGAAATGAGGAGCGTGTATTGGGCTGAGATGCGGGAAGGAAAGAATCCTGCAGTTCGCTGTTATGTTGAACCGCTTCCAAGAAGCGGTGTCAGCCTTGGATTTGATCTATATTATAGAAACGGCAAATATGATATTGGTTACGTAGAGCTCGATACCCCGGAAGGCCCCTTTTAAGCATCTATCGTAACCAGTGAGTAACAGATTATCAAGGAAGAAATTACATGAATTATATTGCAGAGATGAGGAAGAAAGTCGGAAAAGATCTTGTGATGACAGTAGGCTGTGGAGTACTTATTGAGAACTCTGACGGGAAGGTGTTATTGCAGAAGAGAAGCGATACCGGCGAATGGTGTGTCCCCGGAGGGGCACTCGAACCAGGAGAAACATATATTGAAGCAGCAGCATGAGAGGTGAGGAAAGAAGTCGGAATTGAAGTATCTGATCTTAAGCTTTTTGGACTATATTCCGGCGATGACAGAATGATACATTACCCAAATGGCGACAATGTATATTCCTTATCTGTTATCTTTACAACCAGCCATTATTCAGGAACTATATCCGACAGCGACTCGGAAGTACTTGAGCACAGATTCTTTTCAAGAGAAGAAATCCCATCCGAATTGTTTAGTCCAGATGCAAGACCTATTTTAGACTGGAAAAGAGCGGTCGAAGGAATCCCCGTAGCATGAACGTACTTGCATAACGCATGAATGTATAAAATATAGGAGGTAGCTAATATGAGCAGATTATCAGAAGTCAGATCGATGCAACAGGAACGAGAAAAGAATATTGCAAAAAAGACCAAAGATGCAGACATGAGGGAGCTATGCAATATCCTCGAACGAATAAATGGCAACCTAGAAGACTTATCAACGTCAATGGCAATGCTGGTTGATAATCAGACTAAGGGTAAATAGAGTATTAACTACGAATGCATATCCTCTACAAAAAGAAAAATACATATCTTTATTTTGCCAGTTATTTCATTTATTTGAGGTTTCCCCAAACCTATAATAAAACCATAGAAAAAACAGGAGGTGAAGCCACATGACAGTATTATTCTTTATTTTATTTTTCATGATATTTGGAAAGCTCATTGGCTTTGCTTTTAAGACAACCTGGAGCATCATGAAGGTAATGCTTTACATTGTATTCCTTCCACTTATTCTGGTAGGAATGGTCTTCAAAGGACTAGTATTTGTAGCTCTGCCAATACTTTTAGTAGTTGGCTTGATAAGTCTTTTCGAAACAGCTTAAGGAGGATAGCAGAATGCATAAGAACTCAAAGCTTTATGCCGCAATAAGTTACATCACATGGGTAGGATTTATCATTTCCCTTCTTCTGAGGGATAAGGACGATACACTTGTCAGAAGGCACTTAAATCAGGCTCTTATCATAAACGTAATAGAAACCATAGGCGGAATCCTTATTAGAGTCGGCGGTCTATTTGGTATAGTTGGCGAAATCGTTGATATCGCATGTCTTGTTCTCTTCGTCATGGGTATTGTAAGAGCACTTAAAATGAGCGAGGAACCGCTTCCTCTCATTGGAGGCTTCAATATAATCACCTGAGCAGTTCTCTTCGGGTTATGCAGATTATTCAATCCAAATTAAATAGGTTGCCCACTATAACAGGGGCAACCTATTGTATTTTATATGCTCTTTCTTCTATCCTTAAGATGATGACTGAGTTTTTCCTCATACATCATTTTATCTATTGCTTCCATAAACTCCTTGGAATTCAGATTCTTTTCTTTGTCATAGACAAGTGCTCCAGTGCTGATAGAAAGATCCATCTCGCCTTTTCCCGCCCAAGCAAGATGAGAGACCGTGTCTTTTACAGAGGATAACTTCTTTGAAAGTTCATTCTCATCGCATGTGCTGGTTATTATGCAGAATTCGTCGCCTCCAAATCTCCCTACGGTGTCTTTACCGCCAAAGGTACTTCTGAGGACGTAAGCGATGCTCTCCAGAACCTCGTCTCCAACCTTATGTCCAAATTTGTCATTTATGGATTTAAAGTAATCTACATCAATCATTACTGCGGCGAAATCGTTGCCCTTGCTTTCAGATATGGCTTTTTTGAGTGCCATGTCTATTCCTCGTCTGTTTACTACACCAGTCAGATAGTCAGTGTTTATGTCTCTTCTCTGAACATAAATCAGGAGAATAAGGCACGCAGCAACAGTTGCAGCATATTCCATGCTTATCGGAATGACTGCTACCTGGAGAAATCCTCCAAAGGCGACAATGATTGGGAATAACGTGATTGGAAGCCTGTAATGCTTTGATATGTGTTTTCTGAAAACAAAGACATAGACCATTACAAGGATACAAAGGATCACATGAAAAAGGCCTCTTAACATGTACAGTGGTCCTCTGTAGTATTCTGAACCGATATAGTAATAGAATAGGTTAAGCTTCAGAATTTCTGATAACATTACCGCTACAAGGTTACCTGCGGAATATACATACAGTGGTATGAGGAAGGAGTCCCGTTTCTTTTTCTCAATGCCTATTGTGTAACAATCAATATAAGCAAGAGAGAAGAGGAATCCCAGCGGATCAAAAGCGAAAACAAAGAATGAACTAATCTTTCTGAGGACAAGTCCGTTCTCGATAATTGCGCCTATGTCTCCAATGGCGGACATTCCAACCAAAAGGGAAAGAATGCCTATCAGCTTCAAAAAAGCAACATTAGATTTTGATTTTCTATCGCTCTCCTGAAACAATAAAAGAAGTAGTGCGATAAAAAGGGAATATAAATTCAGGACGAGCCCTGCTGATTCTAAATCCATATTATAACCTGCCTTTGTTACAATTTGATTCTATAGTTATTTTTACTACCTCAGAATGGAAAGGTCAATGATTACGAAAGCCATATCCACAGATCTATAAGTGAATCATCCTATTGCGTTGGGTGCGAAATACTTTTTAATAGATTTTTAATGGAATGGCTTCCTGTATGATGATAAAATGAAAATAGGTACGGATTCACCGATTATATCTATACGGAAAATAGACTATGGGAAAAGACAATAGACATTCAGAAAAGAGAATCCTTGAAAAGACGCTTGACGAACTCTACATAAAAAGTCGTGCTCCAATGAAGGGCTTCTTTGTTTTGGTCTTTTTTTACCTGGCATGCACTTTTTCCGTGTCTTTCGTGGCTAAATCCCAAAGCTCGGTTAATATTAAGGGAATAGAGATTGGTGTTTATACGTTCGCAGGAGTTATTTCGTCACTTGCAAATATATTAGCAATCTTTATGACCGTTTATTATGGAAAGAAAGGATTCTTTACAGCACTTTCAGTTTTGGTATTACAGTTACCCATGATATTTATGGGTATATTTGTAAGAAGAACTTATACGAGCATTCCGGGAGTATTTGGGAATCTTGTGGCAATTCTTGCAATCATAGCAATCTTTGCAAACAACTTGAGGATAGAGAAGTACCAGACGAAGCTTCGCGAGCAGGCTGTTACTGATATGCTTACAGGTATTCCTAATAGATTCGCTTGCTCTGAGCTTGTAATGGATTTCATAAAAAGAGGGACTCCATTTGCAGCAGTTTCCGTGAATCTCAATGGATTTAAAGGAATTAATGATACCATGGGCTTTGATGTTGGAAATGCGGTCCTGATGGAAGTTGCTTCCCGCTGGAAAAAGATTGCGGATAACGGGAATTCGGGGACACTTGATTTTATCTGCCGTCTTGCCGGAGATGAGTTTGCTATTGTGATAAGGCATTATCTTACTCAGGATGACATTTTAAAAACAATCAATTTATATGCCGATGCCCTAAATGAAAAAATCGTTGCGCAAGACTATAGTATAAGCATATCTGCAAGCTTTGGATATGCAATGTTTCCGGATGACGCAAAAGATGTAAACGAACTGTTTACTTATGCCAATATTGCCATGTTAAAGGCAAAAGAAAGCGCAGATCAAAAGCACGTTATGCGGTTTTCAAGGGATATGATGGATAACCTGCATACTGCCGAACTTGAGGCTAAAATAAGAGACGCAATCGAAAATGATACTATCTATTTTAACCTTCAGCCCCAGTTTGACATGAATCATAAACTCAGAGGATTTGAAGCTCTTGCTCGCATGAAGGATACAGATGGATCTTTTATCAGTCCGGGAGAGTTTATTCCGATTGCTGAGGAAACTGGTATCATTGACAAGATAGACAGTTCAGTATTTAATAAATCAGCGCGCTTCATAGGGAACCTTATAAAAGAAACTGGCGCTGACATCATGCTGAGCATAAATGTTTCGGTAAAACACATGATGAAGGCAGATTTTTTGGATGAACTGACCTCAATATTGGAAGAAAGCGGCATAAGGCCGGTGAACCTGGAGATAGAGATAACTGAATCCATAATGATTGAGTCTATGGAAAAAGCTTTTGAATGCATAGAATCAATCAAAAAGATGGGTATCCAGATTGCAATCGATGATTTTGGCACAGGGTATTCTTCTTTAAGCTATCTGAACAGTTTCCCTGCTAATCTGCTTAAAATAGATAAGTCTTTCATAGATAAGATGAACAGTAGTGATTCCTCAAAACAGTATGTAGCAGCGATAATATCTTTGGGACATATTATGGGAATAGATGTCATCTCAGAAGGAGTTGAGCAGGAAGACCAGCTCGATACATTGAAAGAAATTGGCTGCGATTATGTGCAGGGATTTATCTGGGGGCGCCCGTTACCTCAAGAAGATGCAAGGAAAGTCGTTCTGGATTCCTTGGAAATGGCGTGATCAAACTTAGTGTGTAAATTATGTCCATTTCGAGAAAAAATTTAGTCAAAAATTTTGAGCAAAAGCGCTTATCGCAAGCCCTGCAGAATATTTCTGGTATCTTTCATATCTTTTCTTGATGCGCGAGCATAAACGTTGGTCGTCTCTATATTGGCGTGGTGAAGCTTCTCCTTTAGTTTAACTATGTCATGGCCCGAGGCTTCGTAATAGCTCATGGCAAAGCTGGATCGGAGCTTATGTGGAGTAATTTCAGATGTTCTCTGAGGCA
Organism: uncultured Lachnospiraceae bacterium; assembly: GCA_902767075.1. GTDB lineage: Bacteria > Bacillota > Clostridia > Lachnospirales > Lachnospiraceae > AC2028. The sequence goes on along the minus strand of CACXGM010000057.1, from coordinate 2,806 downwards.
GACACAGCTCTATATAGTGTTTGACAAGCTTTTCAACCGCACGGACACCGAGCCTTTTTCCGGTAGTAGTTGTAAATGCTGGGAAATGAAGATCTTTTGACTTGACAAGGCCATGTTCTAAACGCTGCTGTATGAAATACTCCTCAAGATACTCCTTGCATTCGTCGGAATAATAGACAATATCCTTATCGCCGCCTTTGCGGATAACATTGGCACTACAATCATTCAGATCAAAGTCAATTATATCAGTGCCAAGCATTTCAGAAACACGAAGTCCGGTATCAAGCAATAGAAGAAACATCGCAGAATCACGCTTTACGTAAAGGTAATGCTTTTTAGCAGCATCCCCTTCAAGGCCAGTGCCTGAACGAATAGCTTCAAGGAATTTTTTCTGCTCGTCATTTGTCAGATAGATAACGTCACCTTTGGGAACACGTATGGTATCAGTTTTGGCGACAGGATTATTCTTCAGTTTCTCTATGTTTACAAAATATCCGAACATCCTAGACAAAGATGCACGTTTTCTTTTGGCTGTAGACAGGGGCATGTCTGGTTCCGTGTATAATCCCAGATATCGCTGTACATCCAGAACACTTACTTTGGCCAGGTCATCCATCGTGATGTCTTTTCTGGTTTTTCCGTCATGTTCAGGTAAGTAATTAATCAGGAAATCCAGAAAAATACCTGCATCTCTGCAGTACTCCAGCTTTGTAGCGTAGCTTTTCCCGGTGTTATATACAAAATCCATGATGAAATCAGGCATATCCTTCAAAAGGTTGTTTATCAGATCAGAGTATTTTGTAGACTTGCTCGGCATAGTTTGTCCTCCTACGTGCTTAAGCCCCTTCGGAAACATTATAGCATATCACTTTTCAAAAAACTATGGTTTTGCGAAAAGTGATAAACTGCTATTCCACCGCGCACACGCAACTACAAAAGATCCTGCAGCAATGAATGAGTACTACAGGATCTAATATATGAAAGCCCTCTGGCTTGTGTTTGGGAGGATGGCTGCCTTCTTGCAAGACAGCCAGTTATGAAAAAGAAACTTTATCTGTTTTATAATGTATTGCGTTTCATCTGACATATTTATAGTACCAACCAAACTTTAACCAGACTTAAAAGAATTGAAAACAAATTGTTAACTTGCGTTTTTATCTTAAATTATATACGTAGATGTTTGTCCTCTCATGCTTGCTTAATAATTAATTGCAGTTTTTATCGCAACTTACGCACCTCCAAAGCTCGAATTTAGTTGCGTTAACTTCTTCACTGTTCGTGGTCTTAGTTGCATTCTATAATTTATCTATGGATAAATTATCTAAAGATCAAATCATTTATGACAAAGCTAATAAGTACATCCAGGATCGAATGCCGGAATTTGCTCAGAGGTTTTTCAAAGCAAAAAAGAATGTTCTGAAACCAAATTCATACCTGGCATACGCTATCGAGGTTGCATATTTCTTTGACTATCTTAAAGACAGAAAACTATTTGATCTTTCAATGAAAATGTCTGATTTATCTAGAATTACTGCTGAGATTATTGAAGACTATGTTGAAGATACAAGGTATATTACTGCCGGAGATGTTAAAAAACAGATATCTGACAGAACTGAGCACCGCAAGATCTGTGCACTTTCCTCTTTCTTTGACTATTACTCAAAGAATGACTTTATTCTTTACAATCCTGTAAAAAAAGTAAACAGACCAATCATTCCTAATGGTGCTGGTAAAGGTTCGGACATGATACATAATCTTTCTTTCCTTGATTTTGTAATAAATGGGTCATTCCCAAATAAAGCCAGCGATTATCAAAAGAAACTAAGACTTCGAGATACAGCCATGATAGCGCTAATGATGAGTGCAGGACTCAGATCCTCAGAATGCGTTGGGATGAACATTGATGATCTTGATCTGGAACATAATAAGATAACAATAAGAAGCCGTAAAGCACCGAATGAAGTATACATATCTCCGCTTCTATCAGAAATTTTAGGCAGTTATCTGGCCTCACGTCTGGAAATGATTACAGAGTACGGGCACGATAATGCTCTGTTTTTGTCATTGCAGATGAAACGGCTGACTGTCAGGGCACTTCAGGATTTAATGAAAAAATACACTACTTTCCTGTTTGGAAAAGGGAATAACATAACTCCGCGGGATCTGAAGAATGCATTCAGATTTAATTCTTTTGAAGAAATCCAGAATATTTATGTGACTGCAGATGTTAATGGGATGTCATCGAACTCAATATACAGATACTATCTGCCTTATATAGAGCAATTTGAGAGTAGCAAAGGAAAACTGTTTGATTCCGGTAATATCCTTCATATAGAAAGGGGAAAAAATGAAGTTTAATAAGAATGTACCACTAGAGCACCAAGAAATCCTTATAAAACAGCTCAAAGAATATGAACATAATTTTACAAACATGACACGCGAAGAACGGCATCTTCTGCATATGTGGGTAAGAAATGGCAACAGCCCTTATGATAACGGCGACTATGTATGTGATGACAATTGCAGGCCAATGGATTTCGTTAATACTCTCCGTTTCTGGGAGGATATGAAGGAATGTCTTGACGCACTTTCTGAGAATGATGTTCTTAGTGAAAAAAGCACAAATTCATTTGATGATGTCCCCGACAGCTACAAAGAAGGATTTATTATTCCCGAAGAACTACGGCAAAAAGTTGAAGTTGAAGTTCTTATATGAAATCAAGGGGCTGTCGCACTAGATGATTGATCATCTGGGCGAGGCCCCTTTTTCATGCCCGTAAATAGAGCGTTTTCGTCATTTGTATTT
>CACXGM010000056.1 GCA_902767075.1 uncultured Lachnospiraceae bacterium | reverse complement strand
CCCATCCAGGATTACATGTTCCTGGGAAATGAAGCCAGAATAAATGCGCCTTCAACACTCGGTATCAACTGGCGATGGAGAATAGATGAAAAAGAGTTAAACGAAACTCTTGCCAAATACATCAGGGGATATGCCAAGACTTACGGAAGACTTCCGAAGAAACCTGAAAAGTCCGAAAAGGCGTGAGAATCCCGTATAATAATTCCGCGAAAGTTAGAAGAACTTTCCAATAAAACTATAAGAAAAAACGAGCCTCCCCAAGCGGGAGGCTCAAATTGTTTAATACAGATTTATTCCGGATCATCCTTGTAGACATCCGCCATAGCCATATTGGAATTGTGGAATTCCTTAATGTATGTAACTTCATCACCGAACCATTCCGGGGGAAGAAATACATCGGCGGCTTCCTTACTTCCGAACTCAACCTCAGCCATAATGAGAGGAGCAAAGGGCTCATCAAATACATCAAGCTCGATGATGAGACTGTAACCATTGGGTGGTTCGGGGGCTCCGGGTATTACACGGGGATGCTCCAAAGGTATGATGTAACGTCTCTTGCAGATAACATTTCCGTCTGTTTTTAAAAGAAGATGATAATATGCATCCTTGGTGAGAGGAAGATTCATTTCCTCCCGGGCCATCATTCCGGATCCCTTGTAAGTCATGTAATAATCGTCATCTTCTCTGCGGATCCTGATGACGGGATCGATATTTAAATACGCCTGTTCAATCCTTTTTGAAGGGTAATTCTCATAATCTGCGGGAAGCTTTTTTATGAGAAACTTACGTTCAATTTCCATTTTTGCTCCGTAAGAATGCGCCCTATATACTGGGAGGGCATAGCAATCTTTTGTTTGATAGTATTTTTGCTGTATGGTATAGTAATAATTGCAAAAATGCTTTGCTACACTAAACCATACAAAGTCAGTATACCTTAAATTAACGAAAAAATAAAGTTCTTAATACTAAAGTATTTATAAACAAGGACGCAAAGGGTTATTGAAGGTGATCCTTCACCTATTAAAACGGAGGACGTAAAGATATGGCTAAAATTGCAGTCATGCTCGCAGATGGTTTTGAAGAGATAGAGGGACTTACCGTAGTGGATATTTGCCGCAGATGCGGTATAGAGGTAGTTACCGTTTCTGTCAAAAATGATAAAAACATAATGGGTTCGCATATGATCCCCGTAATTGCAGATGAAATCTTTTCCGATATCGATTTCAATACAATAGATATGATAGTCCTTCCGGGAGGCAAGAAAGGCACGGAGAATCTGGAAGCCTGTGAGCCGCTGATGGAAAAGATCGATGAGTTTTATAAGAGTGATAAGCTGATTGCCGCTATTTGTGCCGCTCCCAGCATCCTGGGACACAGGGACATGTTAAACGGAAGGATTGCCTGCAGCTATCCTACTTTTGAGGGACATCTTTTGGGGGCGATCGTTTCCCGGAATTCCGTGGAAAAATCTGACAATATCATCACCGGCCGCGGCATGGGTGTGTCCATTGACTTTGCGCTGAAGATCGCGGAGCAGTTTGTGGATAAGGACAAGGTAGAAGATGTGGCTGTGGGTATTATATACAGATAAGAGGCTTTAAACCGGTCGCTGCGTGTCAATATGCCGAAAATATAAGAAAAAACGGAATAATCTATTGACATTTTTCTTGCGAAGCGGTAAATTATTTGAGTGTGCGTGGAAGCTCCCGTGTCAAGTTCGCTTTCCTCAAGGGTTTGACGATATTCGGCAAAGATCTTAACTGCCGGTTTTAAATACGAGGAAAGGCCTTGAGGAAGGTGAACTGGTTTCCGAAGCATCATCCTATTACAGAAAAAGGAGGTGTATCAAATGGCAAACATCAAATCTGCAAAGAAGAGAATTCTCGTTAGCCGTCGCAACGCCGATAAGAATAAGGCAGAGCGTTCAGAGGTTAAGACAGCTATTAAGAAGGTATATGCAGCTATCGAGAGCGGCGACAAGAAAGCAGCTCAGGAGCAGCTTACAGCAGCTACCAAGACAATCGAGATGGCAGGTTCCAAGGGCGTTTATCACAAGAACAACGTTGCCCGTAAGGTTTCCCGCATCAGCAAGGCTGTTAATGCAATGGCTTAATCTTTAACCTATAGATTACCGAAAGTACCTGTACCCGTCATACAGGTACTTTTTTAATACAATTAATGATATAATCTACATATATAGCGCGCTATAGGGAAAAACTATAGCAAGGCGGTAATAAAAGATAAAAATTGTAAGGAGAAGATCATGAAGATAATCGATATCCTGAACAAAAAGAATATGTCCCTTTCTTTTGAGGTTTTTCCTCCGAAGAAGGAAAGCGGATTTGAATCCGTAAAGAAGGCAACGGAAGAGATCGCATCTTACAAACCGGCATTTATGAGCGTAACCTATGGCGCAGGCGGAGGTACCAGCAAATATACTCTGGATATTGCAAAGAATATCAGTGAGAAATACGGAGTACCCACCCTTGCACATCTGACCTGCGTATCCTCCAGTCATGCTACTGTCAAGGAACGCATCGAGGATATGAAAGCGGCCGGGATCAAAAACGTTATGGCCCTTAGGGGAGACCTTACCCCGGAGCTTGAGGCTACGGATCCGTCAACATGGGACTATCGCCATGCCATCGAGCTGGTCCGCGAATTGAAGGCCAGTGACTCGGATTTCTGTATCGGTGCAGCATGCTATCCGGAGGTTCATCCCGACAGCCCCAACCAGAAAGAGGACATTTTGCACCTTAAGGAAAAGGTTGAAGCGGGAGCGGATTTTCTTACCACACAGATGGTATTTGACAATAATCTTTTCTTTAACTTCTTATATAAACTGCGCGAGGCAGGGGTTAACTGCCCTGTTCTCCCCGGGATCATGCCCATAACCAATGCAAATCAGGTGGAGCGCGCCATCAAGCTTTCGGGATCCTTTATGCCACAGCGCTTTAAGAGCCTGGTAGATTATTTCGGAAGCGATCCCGAGGCCATGAAACAGGCCGGCATCGCATATGCAACGGATCAGATAATCGATCTGTATGCAAACGGCATAACCAATGTGCATGTATATTCCATGAATAAACCCGATGTTGCAAAGGCAATACAGGATAATCTTTCCAATATATTGGGAAAGGATTTTGACAGATAGGCTCAGGCATGAAAGAGTTTTTGGAGAATCTGAAAAACAAAACATTGAATCCCGAAGCGGTTATCACACCTATTCATGTTGAATTTGATGAGGAGGATATACCGGTCAAACGCGGCGAGGTTTTGCGCTATGCAGGTTATCCTGCAGCTGTTCTTCGAACCAAGGGTGACGGAAAAAATGATGAGTCATACATTGAAGTGCCTACCGATGAAGAACTTGCGTCACGCCTTGAAAGCGTTGTGGGGCTGTGCAAAGGTGAACTTACATACAGAATCTCTTATTGTTTTTTTCAACTTAATAGGGATGCGGACGGTTTCCCCATTCTTCCTTTTGAACAGCATTCAAAGGATCTTAAAAAGAATCTGGAGAATTGCAGTGCTGTGATCATAGTGGCGGCGACCATCGGTGCGGGGATCGATCGATTGATCCGAAGATATGAGAGAACGCAGGTGGCAACAGGATTATTGCTTCAAGGCATCGGAGCAGAAAGAGTTGAATCCCTGGTGGATCTGTTTAATGATGAAGTAAACAGTAATGCAGCGGAGTTTGGTCTGAAAGCCCACCCAAGATATTCACCCGGATACGGAGATCTGCCCATCTCGGTTCAACCCCATTTACTTAAACTTCTTGATGCGGAAAAAAGGCTTGGCATCACCCTCAACGCGTCATATATGATGTCGCCTTCCAAATCCGTTACTGCTATAATAGGTATAGAGGCATAAGGAATGAACATTCGTGAATACATGAAGGATAATTTCATATTTCTGGACGGAGGTATGGGAACACTTCTTCAGGAAGCCGGACTTAAGCCGGGAGAACTCCCTGAGAGATGGAATGTTACACATCCCGAGGAGATCATCCGTATACAGAAAGGGTATTATGATGCGGGCACAAATGTGCTCCTGGCAAATACCTTCGGTGCAAACTGCCTTAAATTTGATGATGAAGAGCTGGAACAGCTGATAAATGCCGCATTTGATAATGCAAGAAAAGCGCAGCGGGAGAGCATCGGAAAACAGGAAAAGTTCATTGCTCTTGATATAGGATCCCTCGGAAGACTTCTTAAACCATACGGAGACTTTGAGTTTGAGGAGGCGGTAGCCGCATATGCAAAGACTGTAAAATACGGAGTGAAAGCCGGCGCGGATCTGGTATTTATAGAGACTATGAATGACAGCTATGATACCAAGGCAGCCCTTCTGGCGGTTAAGGAGAATTGTGATCTCCCGGTTTTTGTTTCAAATGCTTACGGAAGTGACGGAAAGCTTATGACAGGGGCCAACCCTGCATCAATGGTCGCAATGCTGGAGGGAATGCATGCGGATGCCATCGGCGCAAACTGCTCTCTGGGACCTGCTCAGCTCATAGGCGTGATGGAGGAGTATCTTGAATACGCATCCATTCCCGTGCTTATAAAGCCGAATGCGGGGCTTCCCCGGGACGAAGGCGGAAAGACCGTATTTGATGTATATCCGGAAGAGTTTTCGGATGTGATCAAAACACTTCTTGAAAAAGGTGTACGTATTGTGGGCGGATGCTGCGGAACCACACCGGACTATATCAAGGCGGTGGTGGAAAAGGCAGCAGGATTAAAGCCTGTTCCTGTCACCGATAAGAACAGATCACTTATCTCTTCATATACCCATGCCGTGGAGTTTGGCATATCTCCGATCCTTATAGGAGAGAGGATCAATCCTACGGGAAAGAAGCGCTTTCAACAGGCACTCCGCGAGAATGACATTGATTATATTTTAAACGAAGGCCTAAAACAGGCGGACGCGGGAGTTCAGGTGCTCGACGTAAATGTGGGTCTCCCCGAGATAAATGAGCCGGAAATGCTTGAAACGGTGGCAAAGGAACTTCAGGCAGTTACTGACCTTCCTCTTCAGCTTGATACTTCTGATCCCGTTGCTATGGAAAGGGGCCTCAGATGCTATAACGGAAAGGCTATGGTCAACTCCGTCAACGGCAAAGATGAAGTTATGGAGGCGGTATTTCCCCTGGTGGCAAAATACGGAGGATTTGTGGTGGCCCTTACTCTTGATGAGGGTGGCATACCCGAGACTGCCGAGGCCAGGGTGAAGATAGCGGAAAAGATTATAAAGAAGGCAGCAGAGTATGGAATAGCAAAGAAGGATCTGATATTCGATCCCCTAGCTATGACCATAAGTGCGGATACCACCGCTGCCCTTGCGACAATCCAGGCAGTGCATGATATACGTCACGGACTGGGTGTAAATACATCGCTTGGTGTATCCAATGTTTCATTTGGATTGCCTTCGAGGAATATTATAACCTCCACCTTCTTTGCACTTACCATGGAGGAGGGACTTTCCGCTGCTATCATGAATCCCTATGCTATGGAGATGATGAATGTTTATCATGCCTTCAAGGCGCTCCATAACCTGGATGCAAACTGCACGGAATATATTACATACGCTCAGAGTCTGCCCACTCTTGCACCGGCGACGGGAACCCCCACTGCCGGAAGCGGATCCGCAAACACCGGCGGAAACGGAGCGCAGGGAAGCGGAACAGGCAGCACCGGTGCGGGAGAAACAGGAGTTTCGCCTCTTCAGAATGCCATCATCCGCGGTATGAAAGAACAGGCGGGAAAGATCACAAGGGAACTTCTCAAAGATACAAAGCCCCTTGATATTGTTCAGCAGGAGGTTATCCCCGCGCTTGATATTGTGGGTAAAAACTTCGAGGAAAAGAAGGTATACCTCCCACAGCTTCTCATGGCGGCAGAGGCTTCAAAGGAAGCTTTTGAAGAGATCAAAAAAGAAATGGCAAAGAGCGCGGACGGCGCTGGCCCAAAGAGGTGTTCATTTGTCATTGCCACCGTGCACGGAGATATCCACGATATCGGAAAGAATATCGTAAAACTGATACTGGAAAACTACGGCTTTGATGTACATGACCTGGGAAAGGATGTTCCCGAACAGGTGGTAGTGGACAAGGTTGTGGAGCTTCATGCTCCTCTGGTAGGCCTCTCTGCACTGATGACCACAACGGTACCCGCCATGGAGGAGACTATCAGACTGCTGAGGGAGCAGGCGCCCTGGGCAAAGGTTACCGTGGGCGGAGCCGTGATGACACAGGAGTATTCGGACCGTATCGGAGCCGATAAATACTGCCGCGATGCCATGGAGACTGTCAGGTACGCGGAAGAGGTTGAAAAGAGTCTTAATAAATAACACTTTCATTCAAAAATGAAACAATGTTATATTATAAAGGGTGTTTACTGTTTTAATTTAATATATATGGATTATATTTTGATATAAATGCCCAATTTAATTTGGTAGGATACGAACTATATGGATCAGAGTAAGATCAGAAATTTTTGCATAGTGGCACACATTGATCACGGTAAGTCCACACTTGCAGACAGGATCATTGAAAAGACGGGACTGCTCACAAGCCGTGAGATGCAGGAGCAGGTTCTTGACAATATGGATCTGGAGAGAGAAAGAGGGATCACCATCAAATCCCAGGCAGTCCGCACCGTATATAAGGCAAAGGACGGTCAGGAGTACATCCTTAATCTCATCGACACCCCGGGTCATGTGGACTTTAACTATGAGGTCAGCAGATCTTTGGCGGCCTGTGACGGAGCCATACTCGTTGTGGATGCCGCACAGGGTATAGAGGCCCAGACTCTCGCGAATGTTTACCTTGCACTGGATCACGATCTGGATGTATTTCCGGTTATAAACAAGATCGATCTGCCCAGTGCAGAGCCTCAGAGAGTTATCGACGAGATTGAAGATGTTATCGGAATAGAAGCCCAGGATGCACCCCTTATTTCCGCAAAGAACGGTATCGGAATAGAGGATGTATTGGAGGCGATCGTCCATAAGATCCCGGCTCCAAAGGGAGATCCCAACGGTCCCCTTAAGGCGCTTATCTTTGATTCACTCTACGATTCATACAAGGGGGTTATTGTTTTCTGCCGTATAAAGGAAGGCACTGTCAGACGGGGAACCAAGATCCGTATGATGGCTACCGGAGCGGTGGAGGATGTCGTTGAGGTAGGAACCTTCGGCGCGGGACAGTTTATACCCTGCGACGAGCTTTCGGCGGGAATGGTCGGATATATCACCGCTTCCATCAAAAACCTCAAGGAGACAACTGTCGGCGATACCATTACCGATGAGGAGAATCCCTGCGATGAGCCACTCCCCGGCTACAAGAAGGTTCAGTCCATGGTATATTGCGGACTCTACCCTGCGGACGGAGCAAAGTATCCCGATCTGCGTGATGCACTTGAGAAGCTTCAGTTAAATGATGCTTCACTTACATATGAACCTGAGACCTCCATTGCTCTGGGCTTTGGATTCAGATGTGGTTTCCTGGGACTCCTTCATCTGGAGATCGTCCAGGAGAGACTGGAAAGAGAGTACAATCTCGATCTGGTCACTACCGCTCCCGGCGTAGTTTACAAGGTTTACAAGACGAACGGAGAAGTGATCGAACTCACTAATCCTTCGAATCTTCCGGATCCTTCTGAAATCGAATACATGGAGGAACCCATCGTAAACGCCGAGATAATGGTTACAAAAGAATTTGTCGGCCCCATTATGGAGTTGTGCCAGGAGAGGCGCGGAAGATATATTTCAATGGAATATATCGAGACAAACAGAGCACTTTTAAAATATGAATTACCCCTTAACGAGATCATTTATGATTTCTTTGATGCGCTGAAATCAAAATCAAGAGGCTATGCTTCCTTTGACTATGACATAAAGGGCTATGAGAAATCGTCTCTGGTTAAGCTTGATATCCTCGTAAACCGCGAGGAGGTGGATGCATTATCCTTTATCGTACATGCCGATTCCGCATATGAGCGCGGCCGCAGAATGTGTGAAAGATTAAAGGAAGAGATTCCCAGACACCTCTTTGAGATTCCCATCCAGGCGGCAGTGGGAGGAAGGATAGTGGCCAGGGAGACCGTAAAGGCTATGAGAAAGGATGTCCTCGCCAAGTGTTACGGCGGAGATATCACTCGTAAAAAGAAGCTT